>DATMSL010000778.1:0-2810 GCA_035565435.1 Dyadobacter sp.
GTGGATGTATTAAAACGGTTAAAGTAATCGCCGGGCGTATCGGCAGGCGCCGATTGCGACATTGCTTTAAGAGCCAGCAAATGAATGGTCATTAAAATCAATGCAAATATTTTAAAGGCCGTATTTATCATAGCTGTAATACGTTTTGATGTGAAGATTTACTGAGGATATAGCATTTAACCAAATTACGTAATTGATTGGCGAATTGTTGAAGTTCTATTAACTATTTGTATTAATCCCATTGCCTTCCACAGGCAAACGCGGCCGGTTATGTAACAGGGGAAGAAATCATTAAGGGAAATTTCTTTATTGGTATACTGGAAACATTCCTTCACCAAACACCTGCTCCGATGAATACCAAGCCGCTTAGCAAGGATTATTATTCCTTCATTATTTTCTTTCTGTCGATCCTGATAATTATTTCGGTGATCCAATCGGTGGCATTGCTCGCTATCGGATCCGCAATGATGGGCTTGGAGTCATTCTATTCCTGGGTTTGGCTGGTTCTTGGAGTGTTCCTGATTACGAATGGAGCTGTTGTTCGCTACCTGCTGCATCAGGAGTACCGGTTGGCAGCAATTGCTTGCGTGGTTTCATGTATGGCTGTCCTTTTTCAGTATCTGTTGATTCTCAACCGCGAACTGCGTGTATTTTATCAGGAGCACTATCGTGTGGTGGCTTCCATTATTTTCGGGGCGAGTGCGCTTTGGGGGCTAAGTCTGATATTTACAAAAGCCAGTGAGAGCAGGTGGCTGCGGTTGAGCGGTATCCTGACCGTATTTTTCTCTCTTTTGCTGACGATCTTATTCTCTCTCTACTTTCAGACCGGCGAGGGCAGTACAAAATTGTTGATCGATAAAATGAGCCGATGGGCTTCGTTTTTCGAACTGACGGCGGCCGTTTGCATTCTCGTCCACTTCTATCAGGAAAACGAGCGGCTGGCGGTTGCCGATAATCGGCCTGCCGCGACTATTCCCGCACTCCTGAAACTGACTGCTTTCGTCGGGCTGCTGTTTTTGGGGTTCAATTTTTCGGTGGAAGCGTTCCGGTATAGTATGCCTTATAAGCCCTCAACCACTGAATTACGCCGCGCGAAGGCCATGGAATCCTATCATTTTGTGGATAAAAGTGGTGACTCGCTAGGGTACCGCCTACTCAAACCGCTCGATTATGATTCAACCAAACAATATCCGCTGATCGTATGCCTGCACCACGGTGGTGCGCACGGGAAGGACAACATTCGGCAGCTTTCGGCAGATCCGGCACCTTTTCTGATGGAACAAGGCAACAGAACCCGGTACCCTTCTTTCATTTTCATGCCGCAATGCCCGCAAGGCATGGCTTTCAGCGGTGCATATGGGAATGCGAGTGTGGATTCGCTCGTTTTTCGGACGATCCGGCAATTGCAGGGGCGCTTGCCGATCGACCGTAAACGCATTTATGTAATGGGTGTTTCCGGGGGTGGGTATGGTTCATGGCACTTCATCAGCGCCCATCCCGAAATGTTCGCCGCAGCAGTGCCCATTTGCGGTGGAGGCGAGCCAAAATATGGGCCTAAGCTTGTGGATGTGCCTATTTGGGCTTTCCACGGAGCCCGTGACAAGCTGGCACCCGTGGCGCATTCACGGGATATGATCGCTGCAATCCGCAAAGCTGGCGGCCATCCTAAATACACCGAATATGAATATGCCGGGCATGGGATATGGGAAAATGTGCGTAAGGAGGGCATTATGGAATGGATGTTTGCCCAGCATAAGCCATAGTCAGGCGAGCGCGTGAGGATGCGCGTCGCGGGTTTTGAGACTTTTAGTCAGTTTGATTTTTAGAAGGATATGGTATGCCCCGGCTTCGTTCAGGATGGTCAGTTCGTGGCCGGGGTACAAAGCATCCAACCGTTTTCGGACGTTCACCAAACCTATTCCGCCCGTTTGCAGCGGGGCATTGGGCATTTTCTGGTTGCTGATCTTTAAAGTCAGTTCGTCGGCTTCCAACCCGATTTCGAGTTTCACCCACGACTTGCGGGTGGTATTGTGCACGCCATGCTTGAATGCATTCTCCACAAAAACGATCAGGATGAATGGCGCAATCTGCAAATCTTCGTCGGGTTCGGCAGGGAATGCCGGCTCGAGTTGCAGCCGTTTGGCGGTCCGAAGCTGTTCCAGGCCTACATAATCGCGGATAAACGCCAGTTCCTTGTGCAGGGGTACGAGGGTGCCGTCGGTTTCGTATAGCGAATATCGCATCATGGCCGAGAGCTGTTCCACAATGCGGGCCGCACGCGGGTTATCTTCCTCGGTGAGAACGTAAATGCTGTTCAACACATTAAAAAGGAAATGCGGGTTGATCTGGCTTTTGAGGAAATCCAGTTCGAGGCGGGTGTATTGCTTTTCAAGTCTGAGATTTCGCTTATGTCGGCGGTAAATCTCTATCAATAGTCTTGCTGCGAGCGGGTAGAATGCCCTTTCAATAATAAACAACAAATGGAAAAACGTAACGGGATGGAACAGCGCTTCGCCGAACGATAATTTTTCGAAGTGGTTGATGGAGCCTGTATAGTCGTCGGGCAAGCCGAAATAATGCTTTACCAGGTAGGACGTATAATAGTAGCAGGTAAATATCACAAAGTAGTAAGCCGCCAGCCCGGGAACAAGCACCAGCGGCTTCCGCGAATAGTGCTTCACCAGGTATACCAGCATGTAATACTGCACGATAACACAAAACGAATCCCGCAATATCGGCCCCGCATAAGTTTTGAACGGAAGATCCAACGGCGATGCCGGGTATAGAAACCATGGGAGATAGGCGGAAAT
>DATMSL010000779.1:0-4190 GCA_035565435.1 Dyadobacter sp.
ATGTACAGGCTCTTTGCGGAGCTTTTGTACTGCATGATAAACCTGGGGTGTTCGAGAGGTCTGATCTCTCGGAAAAATCCGTGATCTTCATTTAGCTGCTCTAAGAACCTCGCGTTCTTTCCTGTACCGAGGCAAAAGCAGATATCGGTGGCTACTCCCATATCAATGAGTTGCCGCACGCTTTTAACCATAAACGGATAAACAGCTTTCGTGAGCGCAGCGCTGTCGTAATAGTTAAAATTGATCTCCTTTCCTGCCGAATTTGTTTTGGTGATCGCCAAAGGGAATGGCGAGTTGATATAGAATCTGCTGTAAAAATCATTGACACCGCCAAATGCATTTATCATTTCATAGATAAAAACTGAGGAAATTTCATGGGTAGGCTTTCCGATGTACGGAATCTTGCAGTCGCTGACCAATCGCTTCGTGTCCGTAAAAGGAATACCTGTTACTCCGGCCCCAAACCGGCTCGGGTTAATGCCGAGAATGATGTGGCGCGGGTTTTCATCGTCGAGATACTTTTCCGCAAACAATTTGAGGTTAGCCATCGCCGTCGTTGACTCAACAAACGGATTGATGACGCCGATACCATCCGGTAAAGGGGGACCGGAATATGCCAACTGCTCATGAAACCGGATAACTCTGCGTCCAAAAGTCATACAATATCAACTAATGTGTCTTTGTTTTTCTCTGAATTCTCTTCCCCGGGACTTATCCAGGGACTTGCCCGTTAACCGAAAAGGCACCTATTGCGTTCCGAAATCCGGGAAGATAAACATAAGCGCTTATAAATTAAGTGGTCCAAAAGCTGATGCAACCTCCGGACCACTTAAGACTACCCCTCCGTCTGAAACTTCGGATTGGCGGTTATTTCATCAGGCTGATGTTCGTCATACCACCGTCGGAGAGAATTTCTGTTCCGACGATAAAAGCCGAATCATCCGAGGCCAGGAACACGGCCGCCTTGCCAATGTCGGATGGAAGGCCTTGCTTACCCACCGGAATGATATCTATCCATGTTTGCTTAACCTGTTCCAAATGCTCTTCCGACACCAGTTTACCAAAAACAGGCGTGTCGATTGAGCCCGGTGAAAGCGTATTGACCCGGATATTTCTGGCAAGCAAGTCCAGCGACAGGCCTTTTGCCAGCGAGATAATGGCCGCTTTGGCAGCACTGTAAATCGCCATGCCCGGTGCGGCGCGGTGGGCAGCACTGGATCCGATCAGGATAACCGATGCTCCATCGCTAAGGTACGGCAGCGATTTCTGCACGGTAAAATAGGCACTTTTCAGATTCAGATCCATGTAGCGATCATAGCCTTCCTCGGTCACATCGCTGATCGGTCCCATTGGGATACCGTCCACAACACCACCTGCATTCACCACCAGCACATCGATTTTACCAAACGCATCGGCGGTTTTTTGGAAGATATTGTCCAGGTCAATCTGCTTGGTAACATCGCCTTGAATACCGATAAACCCTCCACCCAATGCCTGGACGGAATGGTTCAATGTAGTTTGGTTTCTTCCGGTAATGGCTCCCTTCGCCCCCTCACTTTGAAATGCCTCCGCGATACCGAACCCGATACCACTGTTGCCGCCGGTAATGACAGCTATTTTGTTTTTTAGTTTGTCCATTTGATTTGCATTTATATCAATAGAGAATAGGAACGCTCACAGCCCATAAATCCCGCCTGAAACGGAGATTTTCTCTCCGGTAATCCAGGCGGCGTCGTCCGATGCCAGGAAAACGGCCACTTTCGCAATATCATCGGGCTGTCCCGTGCGGCCCAGCGGCGTGGTCTCGACGAGCTTTTTTTCGAAATCACTACCGATGAAGCCCGCGCTGCGGGAACCTTCGGTTTCTACTACGCCAGGCAAAATCGAATTAATCCGTATGTTTTTACCGCTGAATTCCTTGGACAAGGAAATGGTGATGGCATCGAGCGCGGCTTTGGTGGCCGAATAGACTGACCCGGTTGGAAGCGGGGTTTTGCCTGCTTCGGAACTGATGTTGATGATATTGCCGCCTGCATCGCCAAATAGTTTCAGCGACTGCTGGATGGCCAGGATAGAGCCGAGTACATTGATATTGAACTGCTCATGGAACGTGCCCACCGACACCTGCTCGATCGGCTCATACTGGTAAATGCCAGCATTGTTGACCAGAATGTCCAGTGCACCAAATGCCATTTTAGTCTGTTCGAACAGGCGCACTACCTCCTCTTCTTTTGATACATCGCCCTTCACGGCAATGGCTCTGCCGCCGTTCTCGGTAATGGCTTGCACCACCTTATCGGCATCTTCCTTACTCGATGCGTAATTCACCACCACTTTTGCGCCTTCAGCGGCAAATTGTTCGGCAATTGCAGCGCCTATGCCCTTGGATGCCCCCGTTACCAGGGCTACTTTGTTTGCTAGTTTGTTCACTTTGTCAATCCATTTAAGTTTGGAATGCAAAGCTAGGTCACCTCAGTTACTTTTCGTAACTTCGTACCGAAAAGTAACAGTAACATCCAGGTAACAAAGTAACATATGGAGTGCGAACCGCGTCAAAACGACAAGCATAAAAAGGAAATGATGGCCGTCCAGGATTCGATGGATGTACTCAGCGGCAAATGGAAGATTTCGATCATTTCATCGATTTGCTATTACAACAAAAGGCGATTTTCCGACATCTTAGGCGACGTCGAGGGCATTTCAAACAGAATGCTGAGCAAGGAGCTGAAAGAGCTGGAAATCAACCAGCTGGTAAAACGAACCGTACTGGATACCCAGCCGGTAACCGTCCAGTACGAACTGACAGAGCATGGCCTTACATTGAAAACGATCATTAATAACCTGACCGATTGGGGCATGGAACACCGCAAAAAGATCATCGGGGCATAGTGCCCGGATTCAGCCTAAATCCCAGACAGATATGCACACCAAGCTGCGTGAACACATTGAAAAGATTATGCCCTTGACAGACGACGAGTTCGCGTTTGTCTCTCAGCATTTCACTTTCAAAAAATTCAAAAAGCATCAGTTTATGGTCCAGCAGGGCGAGCCTGTTCCATACAACTATTTTCTGTTATCCGGACTAACAAAATTGGTCTACACCGATCCCGACACAGATAAGGAATACATTCTCGCATTTGCCATGGAAGACTGGTGGGATAACGATTTTCAGGCCTATTATACAAAAACCAGTGCTTCATTTTCGATGGTCTGCCTGGAAGACACCCAGGCACTGTGTTTGTCGCTGGATGATTTCAATGCATTACGAACGGAGCTGCCTAAAATCGAGCATTTCTTCCTGGAAAAGGTGATATCGGGCTTTTTGGCCGCCCAACGCCGCATCCTTTCCATGATGACATCCAACGCACAACAGCGTTATGAGCAGCTCCTGGCACAACACCCTTCGCTTGCGCAGCGCCTGCCCAAGACGCAACTGGCTGCCTATCTGGGCGTTTCCAGGGAGACGCTCAGCAGGCTTAGCGCATAGTGTGATCTACCTCACACCAAAGTCGTGAAAAAGCGCACGGGATGGTTTTCAATGACTTACCTAGTTTTGCATTGAAAATCAACTTGAACAAAATGGAAAAGAGAATCATCAATCCATGGACCTGGCAGGACCAGCTTAGTTACGTGCAAGCAGTGGAAGTAAAAGATGCGGCAGGTACTTTGTATGTCGCCGGACAAGCCGCCGTGCATCCCGACGGCACATCCAGCAACGCAGACATGCGTACTCAGCTGGGAATAGCGATTCAAAACCTGGAAACAGTTATCAGCGAAGCAGGTTATCAATGCAGCAATATCGTCCGGCTAACGGTTTACACGACCTCTTCCGAAGAGTTTATCAACAACTGTTTTGACCTATTTCAGCAGTTCGTCGCAAAGCATGGAATGAAACAAGCCGTTACGCTTTTGCAGGTTGTTGCGCTGAACGAGACACTCAATGTTGAGCTGGAAGCCACGGTTGTCAGATAGCAGCCTCGCTAAAGAGTTTCTAATGGAATACCACGGCTGGTCATTTTCATTCAGCATTCTGAATACGAAGGGAGAAACAGACCATTTACAGCGACAATGGTTTTGACCTGTATGATAGTACCATCTTCCAGTTCAATAAAAGGGTCAGCGTCCTGGGAATAAATATTCTTAAGAAAACCTTCGGCGCGTTCCAGGCCATTCCTGTCAACAATCATTTC
>DATMSL010000780.1:0-11296 GCA_035565435.1 Dyadobacter sp.
TATTCATGATTTTTTCGGCAAGATGACGCGGGAGCAAATCGGGATATTCGCCTACAAGCATTCGGACCATCATTTACGGCAGTTCGGTGCTGTCGATCCATTAACGAATCCCGCCCAGCATAGACTTTCCGGGCTCGCCTCCGAATGAGAAGGCAACAAAAAACCACAGCGTTCGGGAAGCTTAGCTCCTTTGCACTGTGGTTTTCGGAATTACGCACCGACTAGTTCCAGCCGTTAGCTATGTCTTTGGCCACGTTGGGATTGTAGTTTTTCTCCACGTCGGGGATCGGCAGAAGGACATTTTTGTCCTGGAAAGGCTGCTTACCGTCACCCGGCTCGGCGGCACGTTGCGCGTTGATCGTTTGCTTGGCAATTCCCCAGCGGATCAGGTCGAAATACCGGCTTTGTTCGCCGCAAAGTTCTACCTGGCGCTCGCGCATGATGAGCTTCATTGCATCGGCCTGCGCGCCCAGAGACGTGTATGCGACGGCGCCCGAGCGCTTGCGAACCTGGTTGATCAGCGCCAGCGGATCCGCACCGGTTTTGCCTTGCTGGATTTGCGCTTCTGCAAGCATCAGGAGCACATCGGCAAAACGAATTACCTGCCCGTTGATGGAGCTTTGCGGCCCGCCGTAGGAGGCTACTTCGTTGTAATACTGGTATTTTTTCCAAACATAATATCCCTGAGGATCGTCGGCCTTGAACGGGAAGTCGATCGCGCCGCCGGCACATTTCTGGCAATACTGGGTGTCGCCGCCGCTTTCCTTGCTGCCATAGAAAGTAAATTTCGCACGCGGATCCACGTAGTTGGCGCTCGTAGCCGGGTGGGGATACTGGAATGATTTGACGGTCGTGGTAGGCACATACACATTGAACCAGTCCTTGAAACCATATTCCTGCGCACGGTCGGAGTGGGTAGCTTTACCGCCCCATGTTTCCTGGCCGCCGAACACATAGTATTGGTTACCAATGCCCCAGTCGGTCCATTTGGCATTCATGACCTGGAAAATGTTTTCAGGACTGCTCTGGTTCGTCGAGCTGAACAGGTTCTCATACGACGGATCGAGCGAGTAGGTGAAAGGAGCGGTTGTCAGCTGCGCCAATGTGGTTTCGGCCTGTGCCCACTTTTTCTGGTACAAATAGGATTTACCCAGCAATGCTACGGCCGCACCTTTGGTCGCCCTGCCGAGGCCAGTGGCCGCGTCGTACGACACCGGCAAATCGGCCGCTGCCAGTTTCAGGTCGTTTTCGATCGTAGCCCAGATCGCCTCCGCCGATGACCGGGAAGGGTAATTGTTGGCTACCGTGCTGTCGTAGGCGGTGATCAGCGGTGCTTTGCCCCACAAGTTGACAATGTTGAAGTAGGCGTACGATCGCAGGAACCGCGCTTCGGCGATGTATTGCTTCGCAGCCTGCTGGTCGGCAGCAGCGGTGGGGTTCCACACACCGGCCCGGTCGATTACCACATTCGACCGGAGGATCAGCCGGTAAAGGCTATTCCAAAGCTGGCTGATCTGCGCCTGGCTTGTGCCGAACGAATAGTCGGCCAGCTGGGCCATGTCGCCTTGCAGGTTGGTCGTTTTCTTGGCTTCGTATCCGAGCAAATCGAAAATGAAGTAGTACTCCCGTGCCCAGAGGCCATTGTGCAGTAATGTCGCGTAAGTGGCAACGACGGCCTGGTTCAATCCTTCGGAAGAGGTAAAATAAGTGTTGTAATCGTAGGCGCTCTGACTTTCCAGTTCCAGTTTGGATTCATCGCATCCGGCCAGCTGGAAAGCGGCAATCAGTCCTGTCAGAAAATATATGATCTTTTTCATGTTCACTTCAAGTATGTTTTCTTCTAACCATTAAAACCCAAGCTGCAAGCCGCAAAGCAAAGTTCTCGGCTGCGGCAACTGCTGGCGGTCGTCGATACCGCGCGAGAAGATGAAGCTGCCGCCGTTCTGGGTGCTTACCTCGGGATCATACCCTTTGTATTTGGTGAAGGTCAGAAGGTTTTGCGCTGCCGCATACACGCGGATGCTCTTGAACACCTTGCCGCCGCCAATGCCTTCGACCACGCTCTGGGGCAGGGTATAGCCGAGGGTCACGTTGCGCAGGCGCAGGTAGGAACCGTTTTCGAGCCACCAGTCGGAAGGGCGCAGGTTACCGTCGCCCGTTGCGCTCTGTCCCGCACGCGGGAGCTCGGCCACATCGCCAGGTTTGCGCCATCTTTTCAGGATTTCGGTAGAAGCATTGTGGCCCGTGGATTCATTTTCCGTCACGAACTTAAATGCATTCACAATTTTCAAACCGGAAACACCCGAGACGACTACATTCAGATCGAAGCCTTTGTAATTCACACCGGCATTGAAGCCGTACACGATTTTCGGGATAGGGTTACCCAGGATTTTCTGGTCGGTGGAAGTCACCTTGCCATCGCCGTCGAGGTCTTTGAAAATAAAGTCTCCCGGAAGCAGCCCTGCCTGATACTTGGTAGTGGCGTCGCCAGCCTGTTCAGCCGCTTTGGCATTCAATGCGTCGATTTCCGCCTGGTCTTTGGCTACGTGAGAAACTTCATAGCCAAAAAACGACCCGATCGCCGAACCCGCAGCAGTGTAAGTGAATGTAGGGAGGTTACTGAATGCTCCCGCCTGAATGGGTGCGGCAAACTCGCTTCCGAGGGAGTTGACGGTGTTTTTGTTGTAGGCCAGATTCGCGCTCACATTGTACTGGAACCCGCCACGGGCCTGATCGCGATAGCCAACTGAAAATTCGACGCCCTTATTCTGCGCACTGGCTGCATTGGCATACTTGCTCGGTTGCCCGCCGCTGCTGGATGCGCCTGTACTTCCGGAAACCGGCACGCTCACGAGCAGTCCGGAGCTTTTGCGGTTGTACCAGTCGACGGTAACGCTCAAACGGTTGCTGAGAAAGCCGAGGTCGAGACCGATGTCGGTCTGGTCTGTCGATTCCCAGCGGATGTTCGGGTTGGACAGCGTGTTAATGGTCGTACCGGGGTTAAATCCTTCATTGGTACCTAGTGAATACACCAGGTTGCCGTTGGGATCACCGCTGTAAGTGAGTACCGAGGTCACACCGGTGGTAGGGATGGTGTTGTTACCCGTTCTGCCCAATCCGAACCGTACCTTGCCATCGCTGAGGAAATTGAGGTTGTTTTTGATGAACTCTTCATCCACAAAGCGCCAGGCTACACCGAGCCCGTAGAAATTCCCGAAACGGTTGTTGGCACCGAAGTTCGAAGCACCATCGCGGCGGAAGCTACCGGTAAGAATGTATTTGTCATCGAAAGTATAGCCCAAGCGTGCAAAGTAGGAGATCACGGACGAGCGTGCATAGCCATAGTGGGAGCCCGTAACAGCCTGCGACTGTGCTACGCTGATGTTCTGAATGGCGTCGTTAGGGATTTTCGTACCGGTTGCATTCAGGCGCGACGAATTTCCCGGATCGAGGTAGCTGTTACCAAGCGTTGCTGAAACACTGTGTTTTCCGAATACCTTATTATAGGAAAAGTAGTTTTCGAGCGTGTAAAAGGAATAATTGCTGAAACCCAGTGTCGCCTGTTGCGGGTTGGTCAGGTTGTTACCCCCGGTGTAGCCGTATTGATAGCTCCGGGTCTTGCCGCCGCCGATCTCGGCCGAAAGCTGCGTGCGGAAACGCAAACCGGCAATGATATCCACTTCCGCAAAAACCTGGGGAAAGAAGACAAACCCGGTATTAACGGGGTGGTTCAGGTTAATAGCCGCAAGCGGGTTGTTACCATTGCTGAAATCGTCGACGTTGGTGGTATTGGAGTAGCCGCCCGGAATAGCGGGATCAAAAATAGGCTTGTAGGGCGCGTAATAAACCGCGTCGGAAATACTGGCCAGTTGGCCGTCGTCCTTTGTGTAGCGGATGTTCAGGCTTTGCCCCAAATGGAAGCGGCCCAGGGTTTCGTCCAATGCAAAACGTGCATTCAGCCTGCTGTTGGAGAAGTTTCTGACAATGGCGTTTTGTTTGATATAACCCAATGAGAAATTATAAGCCACTTTTTCGCTGCCGCCGCTGATATTCAAATCGTTTTGGGATACGAGCCCCGATCTGAATATCTCTTTCTGCCAGTCGGTACGGTCGGTGGTTACTTCCGACGTGTTGAACTTCGCGGGCAGGGCCGAATTGGTAGTGGCCGCAAAATCTTTCAGGAGGTCGATGTACTGCGAAGCATTGAGCAAATCCAGCGTCTTCCAGGCTTTGGCAACGCCCCATTGCGTATTGAAATTGATACGCGGCGCGCCTGATTTGCCTCTTTTGGTGGTGATGATCACTACACCATTGGCGGCAGCGGAACCGTAAATGGCTGTGGACGAAGCATCTTTCAGGATTGTAATGTTTTCAATGTCCTGCGTTGCCAGCGTATTGAACATCGTTTTGCTGCCCTGGATACCGTCGATCACATACAGAGGATCAACACCGGTGAAAGAACCGGTACCGCGGATGAGGATCTGGGCATCCGAGCCCGGCGTGCCGTTCGATTGCAGTACCTGCACGCCCGCCGACTTTCCGATCAGTAATTGCGACGGGTTGGTAGCGGTGGTGGCACCGGCGTCTTTGGAAGAAACAATATCCACCGAGCCTACCACGTCCTGCTTCCGCGAGCTTCCGTAGCCGATTACGACTACCTCGTTCAGTGACTTGTCGTCCGGAACCATCGATACGTTGATCACCGCCCTGTCGCCGGCCGCGATCTCCTGCGTTTTATAGCCTACAAAACTGAATATCAGCACGGCTTCCTGGTTGCCAACCTCGAATTCGAAGTTTCCGGAAGCGTCGGTCAATGTCCCCTGCTGAGTGCCTTTCAGGCGTACGCTCACGCCCGGAAGGCCGCCGCCGTTTTCATCGCTCACCTTGCCTTTCAACACCTGTGCGGGCATATCCCTCATTTGTGCGGAGGGTTGGCCGGTACTTTTGGTTTGCTGTTCCTTGCTAGCTTTGAGGAGGATACGCCCCGACGGAGTGACGTGGTAAGAAATCTGAAGAGGTACGAGCAACGTTTGCAATGCAGTCGCCAGTTTCTGGTTGACGACGTGGATCGCGACCGGGCGGCCGGCGCGGATGGCTTTATTGCTGTACACAAATCTTACATTCGCCTTCTGCTCCAACTGGTCGAGTACCGTCGCCAGTTCCACCTTGTCGGCATGGAGCGTTACGTTCCGTTCCAATACCTCCTGTGCCTTGCTGACGTGCGCCGCGTAGGTGAGGCTGGAAAAGACGATTGAAAAGATAAGCTGGGCAAAAGAAATTCTCATGAGCAAGCAAAGCGATGCCCGGTTTTTTCGGTATCGGTTTTTTTTCATAGTTTAGAAAGGTTTTTTATAACTAATGAATACCCTGCTGCCGCATCTTGGCGGATTTCCGGCAGTGGGACAACGGACCGGCAGGGTAGCTTTCTGCCGGTTTCTTTTTTGGACTTTGGGACAGGTTTAATGCATACGACGGTATTTAGGTTAAACAAAAATTACTTGCAGCCGGGAGCCGAAACCAGAATGCGCGTCCCCTGAACCCGGTAAGAGCCGTCGTTGGACTGGCAAATCAGGTCGAGCTGGTCAAACAGCGACATATTGGTGAGGTCGCCGGTAAATGTGCATTCATTCGCGGCCTCGCCCGATACCACGATATCTACGCCGTAAGCATCTGCCAGCCGCTGAATAACTTCGGGTAATACCATGTTCTTGAAAATCGCCGGGGGCAATTCCGCGTGGTTGGCGAGCAGTACCGGCTTGTCGACGAGACCCGTCATCAAATGTCCACTCTCCTCGAAGTAAGTCACGCGCTGGTTCGGGGTCAGCATGACTCCTTTGTGCAACGGGTGCCTGGTTTGGGAAGCCGGTTCTTTGGTTCCGATGCTCTCGTTTTCGAACACGGAGACCTTCCCCGATACCACTTCAACCTGCATTTGGCGCTCTTCTTTCCCCTTTTTTACCCAGAAACTGGTTCCGAGCACGCGCGTCACGAGCTTTCCGCTGTACACAAAAAAGGGGCGACGGCTGTCTTTGATAATGCTGAAAAACGCGTCGCCTTCGAGCTGAACTTCGCGTTTCGAGGCTGAAAACTGACGGGGGTAGGAGAGCCCGGCCCCGGGAGCGAGGGTTACCTCACTGCTATCACCCAGTTTGACGCGCATTGGCCGGGTGGTGTTGTTAGTGGTAGAAACCTGGTCTCCCCGATTTGCTTCGAGCAACCACAGCGACACGATTAATACTGCCGCAACTGACGCCAACATGCGCACAACGACAGGCGACAGGCGCGGCAAAAATGTTCTGACCCTTCCGGATGCTTTTCTTTCGTGTTGGATGGCGCTCCACATCCGGGCTTTCAGGACCGACTTTTCGCTATCCGAGAGTTCGGTTTGCGGTGCGCCGCTTTGCATCTGATCGTACCAGGCATGGATGCGTTCTCTTTCCGCGGGAGTGCATTTGCCCTCGCGGTACTTTAAAAGGAGGTTTTCAATTTCGTCGTAACTCATAGGTTCAGGGATGGCTGGCTCAGGATACTTGTTTTCTGATTCAACCTCTAAACCGTATTGATGAGGGATAGTCCCTGAATGTTTTTAAAATACCTTTGAAAATTTATGTAAAATGAGGGGGTTTTGGGTCGAACTTCCTTTAAAAGTGCAACGTCTTTGGGAATGGGGTCAGTAGAAAATGCTGAGGAGGAGTACGAGGAGGCTTTCGTTCAGGTACTCGCGGACCACCTTGGAAGCCTTGGCTAAATGGTACTCGACCGTCTTCTCGGACAATTGCATGAATTCCGCGATCTGGGCAACGGTCCAGTTCTCGACCCGGCTTAGTTTGAACATCTCGCGGGTTTTGGCGGGGAATGGTTTGAGGCCTTCGTCGATGTTGCGCAGCAGTTCGTTGTACGCGACCTCGTCTTCGGTATAATGCTCGTGCTGGCTTGCAAATGCCTGATAATAGGCGAGGTACCGGCTTCGTGGCCCGGCCTTTCGGATGTGGTCGATCACCTCGAACCGCACGGCGGAAAAAAGGTAGTAGTTCAGCGTGGTGGTACGCAGGTTCGCGCGCTCGTTCCAGAGGCGCGTAAAAATGTCCTGTACAATCTCTTCCGCAATGTGCCGCTGCCCGATTTTGTGGAATGCGGCCTTGTACATCGGGTACCAGTACGCGTCGTAAATAGCGGTAAAGGCCCATTCCTGCCCTGAGCATAAAGCTTCCAGCAACTGCTGGTCAGAAACTCGTGAGCTGTCCGGCATTTCAGTAAAGAGGTGTCAAGTTTACGTTTTTGACAAAGTTATATTTTTTGGTTTGATATTCATATTTGGTTCCGCCAGTTGCCCAATGAACTTTTTTAATCCTCTGAAAATGAACAAAATGTGTTCGCTTTTGAACATTGGATTGGATTTGTTTTGTATTTAAGGCGTTGTTAATCAATTGCTTGTAATTGTGCCTGCTTTCGGGTGTGACTTTTGCACGCAGCGTACTGATCCCATTTGCCCATCCTTTAACCAGCCATGATTATGATCGGTAATTATTTCAAAATTGCACGACGGAATTTGTGGAGAAACAAAGCCTTTTCAGCGATCAATATTTTCGGCCTGGCACTGGGGATAGCCGCCTGTTTTTTTGTATTCCAATATGTATACTTCGAAAACAGTTACGACCGGTTCAACACCCGTGCGGCCGATATTTACCGCGTCCCGATTTCCTATTCCGGCAGTATGGCCGACGTTCCCACCACAGCGACCAATCACCCGGCACTAGGTCCCGTCATGAAGGCTGATTTCCCGGAGGTGATAGATTACGTGCGCATTGTGAGCGTGTCGCTGTTTATGAATGCCTCGACGATGTCGTATACCGAGGGACGTGCAGAGCCAAAGACTTTTAATGAAGGCGGCATTTTCATCGCTGATAAATCTTTCTTCAAAATTTTCAACTACCCGCTCATTTTCGGTGATCCCAAAACCTGCCTGACCGACAAGGATGTAATCGCGATCTCGGAACGCACTGCCCGGAGGTATTTCGGCAAAACCAATCCGCTCGGAAAGGTATTGAAACTGAACAACCAGATTCCCCTGAAAGTGACGGGCGTTTACAAGGATATGCCCGAAAATTCGCATATCAAGTTCGATATGCTGATTTCGTTTGAAACGGTGGGGCACGAATGGGGCTTTCAGGAATGGACCTGGCCGGAGTTTTACAATTATGTGCTGCTGGCACCGGGCACAGACCCCAAAAAGGTCGAGGCGAAGTTTCCCGCATTCATCAACAAATACCTGGGTGCTAAGATGAAGGAACTCAACTTCGGGTGTAGCTTCGCTATGCAGCCGTTGACGGACATTCACCTGCACTCCAACTACCTTCACGAGGCTGAGGCCAACGGCAGCCAGAGGGAAGTGTATTTCCTGAGCGTTATCGGGGTCTTTATTTTGCTCATTGCCTGGATCAATTACATCAACCTATCCACGGCGAAGTCGATGGAACGGGCGAAGGAAGTCGGCTTGCGGAAAGTGGTAGGCGCATTCAAGAAGCAGCTGATCGGGCAATTTCTGTTTGAATCGTTGATTATCAACTTACTTTCTCTCGTTGTAGCGGTTGCCCTGATCGTCTTGTTCAGCCCGTTTTTTGATGATTTTGTTGGAAAACAGGTTAGCCGCGATTTTTTTTCGACCGGGCTTGGCAGCGAACTGTGGTTCTGGGTGGCGGGATTTCTGGTTTTTCTTGCAGGAGCATTGCTCGTAGGCGCTTATCCCGCATTCGTGCTGTCGTCCTTTCTTCCGGTGAAAGTGCTGAAAGGCCTGATGGTCCAGTCGCGCTCGGGTATTTCGATGCGGCGGGTGCTGGTATCATTTCAGTTTACCCTCTCCATTATACTGATTGCCTGCACGTTTGTGGTGGTGAAGCAGTTCAATTACATGCGGAACGGCCATCTCGGCTACGACAAAGATCAGATCTTGATCGTCAAGGCTCCGGTGGTGAATGATACGACCATTTTCAGAAAATACCGGTATTTCAAATCCGAGATCGATCAGATCCCGTCGATCGGGGCGACAACGGCCACGTCCGATATTCCCGGACATACGATCCGATACCGCAACGCCGTGCGGCGGGCAAACCAGGGCATTGACAAGAGCTTTACGACCTATCTGATGGAGATCGACGGGCAGTTTATCCCCTCTTATAACGTACAACTCGTGGCCGGAAGGAATTTGGAGAATGCGGATTCGTCGGATTTGCAGGTGAGTACCAACAATAAGGTACTGATCAATGAGGAGGTTGCCGCGGCATTGGGATACCGCGATGCTGCCGCAGCTGTAAACCAGGATATTAAGTTTAAGCTGGGACAGCGTGAGGTGCCTTGCAAAGTAGTAGGTGTGGTCAGGAATTTTCATCAGCGGTCGATGAAAGAAAAATACGACCCGATCCTGTTCTATTATCCCACACGCACCGACTGGAAATACATTTCTGTACATGTCAAACAAGGCCGGTTCGCCCAAAGTCTTGCCGACATAGGTAAGCTGTATAAAAAGGTATTTGCGGGAAACCCGTTCGAGTACTTTTTTCTGGACGAGTATTTCAACAAGCAATATCAGGCTGATCAACGGCTGGGCAATGTATTCGGGCTTTTTGCAGTGCTGGCGATCCTGGTCGCGTGTATGGGGCTGCTGGGCTTGTCGAGTTTTGTTATCAGGCTGCGGACGAAGGAAATCGGCATCCGAAAAGTGCTGGGCGCTACCATCGGCGGTCTGTTGGTTCTCATTTCAAAAGATTTTGTGAAACTGGTCATATTCGCATCGCTGCTGGCTGTACCCGTCGTTTACTTCGCAGCCAAAGCCTGGCTCGACAACTACGCATTCCATATTGGCCTAGGCGTATCTATTTTCCTGGTCCCGCCGCTGCTGCTGCTCGCGCTGACCCTATTGACGATCAGCCTGCAAAGTGTGAGAGCGGCACTGAGTAACCCGGTAAAGAGCTTGAAAAGCGAGTAAATCATCCCTGATTCATCCCAGGTAAGGGCCTCCCGGCACGCCCCAGCCCCATTTAGGCATCGGTTCGTCGGGGTTCATGGGCAGTTCATCGCTGTTTGAATTAATGACCGCTATCCGTGTACCCCATTCGATGTAGGCTACGAATGCGGAACGGAATTCCGGATCGTCGGGCAACTTGATTTCATCGGCCGTCTCCAGAAGCAACGAAACCCAGCGTTGCCGGTGTTGCTCGGTAAGATGTTTGGCCAAATGCTTTTGGATCATTTTGAAATGACTGCCTTCCGAGGTGCTATACCACTCCGGCCCGCCCAATACCTCGGCGATGAAATGCGCCACGTGCACCTGATGATCGGGTGACATATGTTTGAAGACCGGTTCCAGAAGCGGGTCTTTCAGGACTTTTTGATAGAACAGACGAGTCAGTTTTTCAAAAACAGGCATTCCGCCGGCCCAGTCGAATAATGTGGGAATTGAGGTATTTTGATTCATGGCAAATGATTGGGAAGTATTGTTTTAATTAAATTGAAACCACTGGTGGCGTCAGGATCATATCGTAACGGTCGAGGCCCGGCGCGTAGAAGTGCCGGGTGATTTGGGTAATGCGAAATCCCGATTTTTCAAAAAACGGGAAGCTCAGCTGCGTGGTATCGAGGATTACGGACGCACCCGGGCAAAGTTCCTGGATTTTGTTTAAACGAAAGGTTAACAGCTGTCTCCCGATGCCTTTCCGATGAAACTCCCGGGCTACCATACCCCACACGAGTCCGGCCGTGTCGGGCTGGTTATCCGGAAAATAAAATCCTGCGCACGCCGCGATTTGCTGCTCAATTTCTACCACGTAATACAAGAGCGTGTCCTCGTTATCCGGCTCCGGCAGGCCATTGAGCAAATCCTGGAACTCAGCCTTTTCATGATCTGCAAAAAACTCAGGATAATTGCCTTCGAATGCCCGGATGCACCCGGAATAATCAGAAGGTTGGTAAGGACGGATGGTCATTTCAGGGGTTATCGAACGTTCGGGCTCCCAATTTATCAATTTTTCGTTCAGTGAATGTGTAATTTGCACGGCTCAACCTACCGTAAGATCTGCAGGATTTGCGTCATCGATCCGACCAGCGTTTCTAGCTCCGGTTGACCCAAACGGGCGATAATCTTTTCAATTTGTTGATTGGACGCCGAATCCAGCTGTTTAAAGACTTTAATACCGGACTGACTGAGCGAAAGGAGAGAGGCGCGTTTGTCGTTTTCGGAGGCTTTCCGCTCGATCAGCCCTTCTTTTTCGAACTTTTTCAGGATGCGGCTCAGATAGCCTTT
>DATMSL010000781.1:0-15496 GCA_035565435.1 Dyadobacter sp.
AAAGGAAGGAGTATTTACTATTACTATTATCACTGTTCGTCATCGTGCGGCGTTCGATTCAAGGCCGACGAGGTAAATGAAAAGTTCGAGCGCCAACTCAATATGTTAGTTCCGCGACCCGGCCGCATGAAGGTCTATTCCGATCTAGTGCTAAACACATACAAAGAGCAGACCAAAATTCGGGAAAAAGAGCGAAGAGATTTAGTCGAAGAACTCGATAAGATAAACGAGAGATTGCGAAATGCCCGAATCAAATTGGTCGATGGGCTTATCGCGACAGAAGACTTCGAGCATGTTAAATCGCACTGCACAAAACGAATAGAGGAGCTTGAAATTAGGCTCAACAGCTTTTCAGACGATCAAGCAGAAATTGGTGCATATTTAAAACATATCCTCACGGGACTCGAACACTTGCCAAAGCTCTATAAATCAGGTACTTTAGAAGAAAAAAGACAGATAATTGGTTCGATCTTCCCCGAAAATTTGACTTTTGACGGAACAGAACATCGAACCGCTCGGCTGAATGAAGGAGTCGGCCTTATCTATCAGATAACGAGCAAGTTAAGAACGCAAAAAAAAGGGACAAATGCGTTTAAAAACGACTTGTCCCTTAGGGTGCACCCGAAGGGATTCGAACCCCTATCGATGGTACCGGAAACCATAATTCTATCCATTGAACTACGGGTGCAAGGTTAGCTTTGTACCGCTAATGGGGTGCAAATATAGCTTCTATTTTGAATTTTGAGCAATTCACACCCGATTTGTTTTCAAATTTATCCCGCAGAAATCATAACTTTTTCAGCAACTCCCAGTCTCCCACGCTTTTCAGGTAGAGATAATCGAGCAATACGCCGTTTACATTCGTGATTAGCCTATGACCTTCTTCGAATGGGACGACAAAAGTCTTGATATACTCATGATCGGAAAGCAGGCCCTGCACGTTGTCGTGGTACGACTGGATGGACTCAGAAGTGAGTTCCAGTTCGCAGTAGAACATGTACATAGCTTCGTCGCTGGTACCGGTAGAGGGGAAAAATGGCTCGCTGTTGACGCTGATCAGCTGCGATTTTTCAACAACGATACCGGTTTCTTCGAAAACTTCGCGGGCGGCTACGGAAGCTGCATCGCTCTCGCTATCGAGCATGCCGGCGGGGTGTTCGTAGGTCATAGAGCCGTCGCAAATGCGGCGTTGCTGCACGAGGAGCAGGTATTTTTCGCTGGTCACAACATCGATAAAGCACACGAGTACGCTTACAACTTCGCCTTTCAGGAAGCAGATCGGCGGGATTTTGTTGCCCTCGGGCGTCGTTGCGTCAGTATAAAGGAGCGAGAATAGCACTTCTCCGTGACCGTTGCGACGGGTGTAAAGCTCATCTATCCGATGGATATCCAGCCCATTCTTGATCAGCCGGTTTTTCCAGAGGTTATATTTATGCGAATCCGTCAGATTCTCTGCCATATGCTGTTTGCGGATTGCTTAGTTGTATAACGGAAACGACAGCGCCACGTAAGGTACGCCGTAGGTGGTCGAGTAGCGCGTTTGGCCGTTAATCAGCTTGTCGGGCGACGCGTACGTGACGCGGCCATGCACGTAAGCCACTTTCACGCCGATCTGATCGGTGATCCAGAAGCGGACATACGCCTCCGACTGTCCGTTTTGTTTATCCATGAAAAGGGGTAGTGCATTCAGGGTAGCAGGAGCACTTTTAATGTAAGAGTTATAATGCGCGCCTCCTTCTCCGTAAAGGCCGCCACCTTCGTACAGTGCATTGCGTTTTAAGCCGAATGCGATGCCAAAAAGATCGGTATTGGCGCCTATATCAAACTTCCATAGCCTGAAATTGGCCCCAAGCAGGAAGCTGGCGCCGTTAGCGGTGATTTTTCCGAATTTGAGCGTATCGGCATTGAGGGCGCTGGCCTTGGGAAGCATGTCTGTCCGTCCGGCGTAATACCCCCAGCCCCGCACGCCCCAGCCAACCCTGAACCAGGGAAAGTTGCTGAGGCTCAATTCCTGATGGTAGGTTACTGAAGGCACCCAAACCTTGTCCTGGTAGCCCAGGCCGACGTCGATGCCGGAAGTAACGCGGGATATATCCTGAGAAAAAGCTTCTGATAAACCTAAAAAAACAAAAAGTACTATGAATCGAATGCTTTTCATTTGATCGTGATGTTTTGAACGGCAAAGGTAAAAAAATAAGGCAGAGACCCCAGCCTCTGCCTCAAGATCATCTACGAATTAAGTAAACGGTAGACACAGATTCGCGACTTTACCGTTGCTCCTCTGTCCAACTATTTCCGCTTTTTGGGCTCCTTCCTAAGTACCACCGCACCCAATGGAGGCAAATCGAGGATCAGCGAATGAGCCTTTCCATGCCATTGGTGACTTTCCGCCGTTACAGGCTCAAAGTTGATGATTCCGCTGCCGCCGAACTCCGCCGCGTCCGAATTGAATATCTCCTGCCAGCTTCCTTCCGAGGCCACACCTACGCGGTAACCTTTCCGGGGGACCGGCGTCAGGTTCAGCGCGATGATCAGGTTGCGCGTCGGATCGGTCGATTTGCGGGCATAAACGAGTACAGAGTTTTCACGGTCCTGGGTATCGATCCATTCGAAGCCGTCGTGCGAAAATGAATAGTCGAACAATGCCGGTTCCTCCTTGTACAGCTTGTTGAGCGCTATCACGCATTCGCGGATGCCTTTATGTGGGGCGTGTTCCAACAAATGCCAGTCGAGGCTCTGCTGGAAGTTCCATTCGGAAGTCTGGCCAAATTCGCCGCCCATGAACATCAGCTTCGTGCCCGGATGCGTGTACATATAGGTGAACATCAGGCGCAGGTTCGCGAACCGCTGCCATTCGTCACCAGGCATTTTGTTAACGAGTGATTTCTTACCGTAAACCACCTCATCGTGCGAGAACGGTAGCATAAAGTTCTCAGAAAATGCGTACACCAGGCTGAACGTAAGCTGGTCCTGGTGCCACTTGCGGAACGCCGGATCCTTCTCGAAATACTTCAGGGTATCGTTCATCCAGCCCATCATCCATTTCATACCAAAGCCCAGCCCGCCTACAAACACGGGGCGGGATACGCCGGGGAACGCGGTCGATTCCTCGGCGATGGTCTGAATATCCGGGAACTCGGTGTAAACGGCCACATTCATTTCCCGCAGCAATGAGATTGCTTCCAGGTTCTCGCGGCCTCCGAATTCGTTCGGTATCCATTCGCCGTGTTTACGGGAATAGTCCAGGTAGAGCATCGATGCCACCGCATCCACGCGCAAGCCGTCGGAATGATAGCGGTCGAGCCAGAAAATGGCATTACTGATCAAAAATGACCTTACTTCGTTTCTCCCGTAGTTGAAAATATAGCTTTTCCAGTCGGGATGGTAACCTTTCCGCGGATCTTCATGCTCGTACAATGCGGTGCCGTCGAACCGGAAAAGCCCGTGGGCATCGCCGGGAAAGTGCGAAGGTACCCAGTCCATATATACCCCAATGCCCGCCTGGTGCAGCTGGTCGACGAGGTACATCAGTTCCTGCGGTGTGCCCATCCGGGATGAGCACGAAAAATAGCCGGTGATCTGGTACCCCCACGACGGGGCGTACGGGTGCTCCATAATCGGCATCAATTCCACGTGGGTGAAGCCCATTTCCTTCACATAAGGCACCAGGCTTGCTGCGATTTCCTTATAGGTCAAATGCCTTTCGGGATTGGTTGGGTCGCGCTGCCAGGAGCCCAAATGCACTTCATACACCGAAATCGGCGCATTCAGCTTGTTCTTCTCCTTGCGGACTTTCAACCATTCGGCATCATTCCACTCGTACCAGGTATCCCATACAATGGAAGCCGTGCGTGGTGCCACTTCGCACCAGAGTGCAAACGGGTCCGACTTTTCGAGGTGCTGTCCGTTTTGCGAGATAATGTAGTATTTGTAAACTTCTCCTACACCGATGTTCGGTACCCATCCTTCCCAGATGCCCGAACTGTCCCAGCGCGGCGCCAGCGAATGACTGCCATGGTTCCAGCCGTTAAAATTTCCGATCACCGACAGGTAGGTCGCATTGGGCGCCCACACTGCGAAATACGTCCCTACCACCCCATTGACCTCCATCACGTGCGAACCCAGCTTCTCGTAAAGCTTGTAATGCTTTCCCTGACGGAACAGGTGTATATCGAAGTCCGAAAAACGGCTAATGGTTTCCACCGCATTCACCGACTGGGCCGCCACAGGGGTGCCGGCGTCCTCGGCAGGGTCGACGGTTGCGTTTGTTTTTTTCTTTCCGGTTGACTTAGCCATTTGCTACTCTTCAATTAAAATGTGTAATCTGTTCGAGGACGTTAGATTTACAATTTTATTAAACTATTTATTAAAATGTATAGATTTTTTAGTCCCATAGTACCGTCCGAGGCGCCACTTAGAGTGCCAGTGAAAGGCAAATCAGATGTCGCCTGCGGCCTTTTCTACCTGATCCAGAACGCGCATGATGTTGCCGCCCCATATTTTTTCGATATCCTTCGCCGCATAGCCTCTTTTGACCAGTTCCTCGGTAATCGCCCCGATTTGGCTCACGTCCTGCAAGCCGATCACCTCGCCGCCGCCGTCCATATCCATACCGATCCCCACATGGTCAACACTCGTGAGTTTGATCACATGCTCGATATGGTTCACCGCATCCTGTACCGTAGGCATATCTGACTTATACTTTTCGTTGATGGCTTTCATTTCATCACGCAATGCCTTCTTATCCGCGTCCGAAAGGTCGGTCTGGCGGATTTTAAGGCGTAATGCTTTCAGCGACATCTCATGCGGCTCTGAGGGCTTCTTCACAAAACCGGGCACAAAATTGATCTGGATCACGCCCCCGTTTTGGGCAAGCGTTTTAATCATATCGTCGGTCATGTTACGTGGCACATCGCACAATGCACGGCATGACGAATGCGAGGCGATCACCGGCGCCTTCGTGAGCTTGATCACATCATAAAAAGTGGAGTCCGAAACGTGCGAAATATCGATCATAATGCCGAGACGGTTCATTTCCTTCACCACTTGCTCTCCAAATGCGCTCAGTCCGTTGTATTCCGGGCCGTCGCCGTCCGTGGAAGAATCACAAATGTCGTTGTTCAGCGAATGCGAAAGGGTAATATAGCGCAGGCCGAGATCGTAGTAAAGTTTCAGGTTGGTCAGGTCCTTGCCGACGGGCCAACCATTTTCCATACCGATGAAAACGGCGCGTTTGCCTTCTTTTTGAAGCCGATAGGCGTCTTTGGAAGTCGTAGCGAGCCCGGCGGTTTGCGGATTGGCTTTTACTGCCTCGTGGATTTTGTCAAAAATCTCCAGTGCCTTTTTCTTGGCTTCGGCGTTGGCTTCTTCGGTGCGCTTACCTTGTCCGAGATATACGGCAAAAAACATCCCATCCATCCCGCCCCGGATCATCCGTGGGAAGTCGATCTGCGAGCGGTCTTTTTCAAAATCATGCTCCACAGCCACGTCGAAGCCGGGTTTCATCATATTAATAGGTACGTCGGCGTGGGTGTCGATAGTCAACGCGGCGGCATGGATCTTCTTGGCCTTGTCGGACATCACGGGTGGTGCGAGTTGCGCATGTGCGAGCGCGGGAACGAGTAACAGGAGTAGAAACCTTTTCATTTTTAGGAATAATTGGTGATTGGTAAAGGAATATAAGCTGTTTTTAAATTGATCTTTTTTTTCCGGATTATCAACTACCTCCCCGCTTTCCCTGCTATTCTCCAAAATATCCCCGGCGAGGTGCTATAAATACCTTTGAATAGAATGTTACCACCTGCATTGCAAACATTCGGTCGTATGCCGTCATTTGTAGTCCATCCCAAACCCTTTCCATACATGGTTCGTCTTTCCGCATTGCATCAAAGTGTATTCAAATGCTTTCTCGTGGCCGTCCTTTCCTGCATTTGGGGAAGTAATACCATCGCACAACCGGCAAAAAAACGGCATAATGCGGCTCCCGACCAGGATTTCATGTACCAATATTCGATCATCGACGCGCTCATGGCTGGTGTTTTCGACGGCGACCTGACGATCGGACAGTTGAAAAAGAAAGGCGATTTCGGTGTCGGTACCTTCAACCGGGTCGATGGCGAGCTGCTGATCGACAAAGGGCACGTTTATAAAATCAGCTACGACGGTTCGGTGAAAGAAGTACCGGATTCCGATAGCACTTCCGCTGCATTCGTCAAGTTTTTCAAAGCCGACACGGTGATCCATTTGAGTAGTCCCGGGCTCACTTACGAAAAAGTACAGGAGCAAATCAGGCATATGCTCAATCCGAACGGCATTTACGCATTGAGGATTTCGGCCACTTTCCCCACCATGACCACGCGGGCCGAGAAGCCGGCTGTCAAGCCATACACCAGCTTACCCGAGCATTTGAAGTACAATCAGGTCGTATTTGAATTAAAAAACACCCAAGGAATATGCAGCGGCTTCCTGCTGCCGCCCTACCTGGCCCGTACCAATGTGCCCGGGTTCCATTTGCATTACCTGGCAGACGATCACAAATCCGGCGGACATATTTTCAACTTCACCGCTGACGCGCTCATTGTGGAAGTCGATATGGCGAAGGGTTTCACGATCGAGAACAATACCAACGCCGAGTTTGGCAAAGTAAATCTGCAACCCGACCGCGGCGCGGAACTGAAAAAGATCGAATAAGCCGGAGGAGTTACCGTCCTTGACTTGCCGTCTGGCCATGCAGCTTTTATATTTGCCCCCTGATCAGTACATATCTCCATGAAAAACAGCCTCCTGTCCGCACTTCTCCTCACGCTTTTCGCCAGCGCCGCCAACGCGCAGGTTACCTATTTTGCGGATTTGATGGGCAAAGGCTTCAAACAGGCGACGATCGTCCAGCCCTCCGATTACGAAGGCAGCGTTACCTGCACCCTCGTCAGAAAAACGACACCCGGTAAGAGCGACAAAGCGGTTCTTTACGTCCATGGTTTCAACGACTACTTCTTCCAGGAGGAAATGGCCGAACGGTACATCAAAGAAGGTTTCAACTTTTACGCGATCGATCTGCGAAAATACGGTCGGTCGTGGCTTAGTCATCAGAAGATCAGCAACGTCCGCGACCTTTCCGAGTATTATGCCGACATCGACACTGCCCTGGCGGTTATCAAAGGAGAAGGCAACGAAAAAGTACTTTTGAGCGGGCATTCGCTTGGCGGACTCACCATCTCGCTCTATGCGAGTGAGCGCGCAGGCAGGGAAAAATTCGATGCGGTGCTGCTCAACAGTCCGATGTTTGCATTAAATATCAAATCAGGGCTCAAAAAGACGGCGCTGCCGTTACTCCTGAAAAGGGCTGAAAAACATCCTGAAACGAACTTTGACCTGGGCATTAACCCGCTTTACGGCGAAAGCCTGCACGTGACGGCTCATGGCGAGTGGTCTTACAGCCTGGGCTTGAAACCATTTGTCGCCCCGCCGGTCAATCTGGGCTGGATACGCGCCGTGCACAACGCACAGGAGCGGCTTGCGCAAGGTGTTACCATCAACAAACCGGTGCTGGTGCTGCATTCGGCCAAATCCATCGACGAGAAGAAATGGAGCGATGTGTTTTTCACCGGCGACGCGGTGCTGAATGTGGAGGACGTAGCGCGCCAGGCTCAGAATATCGTGGGCCAATATAGCATTCAGGCGGTTCAGGGCGGTATGCACGACCTGATCCTTTCCAAACAGCCCGCCCGCGACGAGGTGTATTCTACCATTTTCAACTGGGCCAAACGGACCGTGAAGTAACCCGGCATGGAATGCCCCGTTTGGAATGCACTTCAGATTTCCTCCAAAATTTGTAGTTTCATTTGCACAAACAACAATGCTATGAAACTGCTGCTCATTGAAGACGAAAAGGCGCTGGCCACCAGCATTCAAACCTATTTTCAGCGCGAAAACTTCATTTGCGAATGGGCAGCGGATTACCGGACGGCGGTAGAGAAGATTAATATTTACCGCTACGACTGCGTGCTGGTAGACCTGATGCTGCCCGACGGCGACGGCCTCGATGCCGTGCGGGAGCTGAAACGAAGCTTCCCCGAAACAGGTATCATCATTATTTCCGCTAAAAACTCGCTCGACGACCGCATTACCGGCCTCAATCTCGGATCGGACGATTACCTCACCAAACCTTTCCACCTTTCGGAGCTCAACGCGCGCGTACAGGCTGTGATACGCAGGCGGAGTTTTCAGGGTAGCCAGCAAATACGGTTCGGTAAAATCCAGATCGACCCGCAAGAGCATTTGGTATTGGTCGAACAGCAGGAAATCGTCCTCACCCGCAAGGAATACGACCTGCTCGTGTACCTGATAGCTAACAAAAACCGCGTACTCACCAAAGAATCCATCGCCGAGCACCTTTGGGGCGACGATGCGGATTTAATGGACAATTTTGACTTTATATACACACATATTAAAAACCTGAGAAAGAAGCTGATGGACAAAGGTTGCCCCGATTACCTGAAATCCATCTACGGCGTCGGCTATAAATTCAGCGAGCAATGAAACTGCTGGAACGCATTCTCAAATACCAGATCGTCACATCGCTGTGCGTGCTGACACTAGGTGCGGTATTGTTCTATTTTTCAGTAGATTACCTGATAGATCGGGAAGTAAACAAAGAGCTCATGCGCAGCAAGGCGAAGGTAAGCTGGCAGCTGCGGCATATCAACGAACTTCCGGTGTATATCCTGCAACTAGGTGACAGTCTGCAACTCGACCAGGTTCGGTACCCAGGCCAAATGGCGCTTGTTGAGCGAAAACTGTTCAACGAGGTTGAAAACGAATACGAGCCTTACCGGCAGCTAATCTTCTACGAACAAGTGGAAGGCACCTGGTACCGGGTGACTATCAGCAAGTTGCTGGCGCAGCGACAGCAGTTACTGGAAGCAGTAGTCATGACCGTCACATTCATTGTGGCCCTGTTGCTCATATCGCTTCTGCTGCTCAATAGCTGGCTTTCCCGCCGGTTATGGAGGCCGTTTTACAAGACATTGCGTGCATTGGATTCCTACGAGGTCGAAAAACACGAGGTGCTCACTTTTCCCAAACAGCATACCGTCGAATTTGAGCAGTTGAATCACTCGGTAACGCAGTTTACGGACCGCCTTGCCGCCACTTACCAGAACCTGAAAGAGTTTACCGAGAATGCCTCGCACGAAATACAGACCCCGCTGGCGGTGATATTGTCCAAGATCGAAGGATTGTTTCAGGACGAGAGCCTGAAAGAGTCGCAACTGGTGGCACTTTCGGAGATCAGCGAGGCAGCCAACCGGCTCGCCAAACTGAACCAGGCATTATTATTGCTTACCAAAATCGAAAACCGGCAGTTTCTGGCCGGTACCGAGCCGATCAGCCTGGTACCGATCATCAACAGGAAACTCCGCGATCTGGAAGATCTCATCGAGCAGCGGGAGATTACCGTGAAGACAGCTATCGAGCAGACAGGACCTGTGATGCACCCGGCATTGGCGGAAGTACTGGTCAATAATTTGCTGACCAATGCGATCCGCTATAATGTAAATGGAGGAACGATCGATATTACGCTCAGCCCGGGGCGATTGGTTGTCCGCAACACCGGAGTGCCTATTCACATCGACCCCGAACTGATGTTTGAACGGTTTCGGAAAGAGGGAACACATTCGGCCTCGCTAGGGCTGGGGCTTGCATTGGCGAAGACGATCTGCCAGGTGAACGGGCAGTCGCTTACTTACGAAACACAGGGCCAGTGGCACATTCTCACGGTGACCTGGTAACGATATTTCAAGATTTTTCATGGCTAGTAGTGAATAAAGGGAGGGTTTCTGATCCTCCTTTTTTTATGTATTTCAAAAAAATACCCAACTACAAATTGTCTTCAGAATTCACACAGAATTGCAACAGGATCGCTACTGAAATTTGAATACACTTAATCAATTTAATAGCGATGACAACAACACGGAATTTTAGAAAAATTACAGCAGTAGCCCTTGCATCCGCATTATTGGGCGGAACCTCCTACGCTACCTACGAACATTTTGGCAAACCAGATACGATTTCAACCTGGGTCAACAACGCGACTCCGTTCGTCAAAGCCCGGCTGGACGCCAAGTCGGGTGTTGCGGGCAACGGCGCTACCGCCATGATTCCCGCCGACTTTTCATTTGCCTCCAAAAAAGCCACTGCGGCAGTGGTACACATCAAATCGACACTCAAACCGGAACGAACAGTAAGCCAGATGCAAATCCCCGAAGAATTCAGGGATTTCTTTGGCGGCCGCAGTCCTTTCGGCCAGCAAGCCCCAGAGGGTAAGATGGAGAAACCGCAAGCTACCGGCTCTGGCGTGATCATCAATCCTGATGGCTACATCGTGACCAACAACCACGTGATCCAGGGGGCCGAAACACTGGAAGTAACCCTGGCCGACAAGCATACGTACAAAGCCAAAGTCATCGGCAGCGATCCGAACACCGACATCGCGCTGATCAAGATTGATGCGAAGAATTTGCCGGCATTGTCGTTCGGTAATTCGGAAAATGTGGAAGTAGGCCAATGGGTTTTGGCGGTTGGTAACCCCTACAACCTCACATCGACCGTTACCGCGGGCATTGTAAGCGCCAAAGGACGCAGTATTAATATCCTCGGTGAGAACGCGAAGGCTCCTATCGAGTCGTTCATCCAGACCGACGCGGCTGTAAACCCGGGCAACTCCGGTGGCGCATTGGTGGATTTAAATGGTAACCTCATCGGTATCAACACCGCCATTGCCAGCCAGACAGGCTCGTTTGCGGGTTACTCGTTCGCCGTTCCGTCGAGCATTGCGCATAAAGTGGTAGAAGATATATCCAAATTCGGTTCCGTGCAGCGCGGATACCTGGGCGTGGGAATCAGCGAAGTGGATGCCGCGAAAGTCAAATCATTCGATCTGAAAGTGGATGAGGGCGTGCGCGTCGAGAATTTCGCGGATGAAAGTGCGGCAAAAGAGGCCGGTATCAAAATCGGCGACGTGATTACCAAAATCGACGGCCACGACATTACCGGCGTACCGCAATTGCAGGAAGCCATTGCCCAACATAAACCATCCGACAAAGTAACCGTAAACGTGAACCGGGATGGCGTCGAAAAAGTAATTTCCGTGACATTGAAAGGCATTTCCGAACCTTCCGTAGCCGATCGCTCGTCGTCGGCTGTAATGGAGCAATTGGGTATTGAGCTGAAAGACCTGACCAATCAGCAGAAAAAAGAATACGGAATTGGTACCGGTGCGCAGGTGACGGCCATTAATGCAGGTAAAATCCGCCAGGGTACCGATATGGAAGAAGGTTTTGTGATTACCAAAATTGACAAAACACCGGTTGCCAATGCCCGTGAAGCAGTGAAAATGCTGCAAGGCAAAAAAGGCGGGGTGATGATCGAAGGGCTTTACCCCGGCAACGATGAAACCCAGTATTTCGCAATTGGATTGTAGTAACCCGGGCTTTCTGGGAGTACTCTCAGAAAGCCTTTTAAAATGACCAGTAAAATGAAAAAGAACCTGATTTTGTTGGGAATGCTGACTGTGCTGGGCAGTGTGGGGCTCGCGCAAAGTCCCCAACAGCCAACTTCCGGCAAGGCATTGACTTATAACTGGATTGTCCCCGACATGAAAACCAACCTGAATCCGATGTACGCCAGCTCGCTGTCGCGGCACCGCATTCAGAATGCCTTTGACAAGGCGCTCGAAAGCAGGGGACTCATACGCAATACCCAGCATCCCGATCTGCTCCTGCAATTCCACACGTATACACAACGTGTGCGCAAGAACTTCTATGGCGGCGGGGGCTATCCGTTCGGCGCTTATCCGATGATGGGCTGGGGCCGTTTTGGTTGGGGATATCCCTACTATGGTGGTTTTGGCGGCTATGGATATGGCGGTTATCCCTATTCCACCACCAGCACCGACGGTACGCTCATTCTCGACGTCGTGGATACCAAAACCGGAGACATTATCTGGCAAAAAGCGATTTCCGGTGACGTGAGCAATCCGAACCGGCTTGAAAAACAGATTAATAAGGGTGTTAAGAAGTTAATGAAAAGCTTCCCTGTGTCATGAAAACGCTTCAATATTTCGCCGCTATTCTGCTCTCCGCCGCCAGCCTGACAGGCTACGGCCAGGATGATCATATGGTTAGTAATGCGCAACATAACATTGCCACTGACCAAAGTCTGCTCAAAGCCATTGCACCTTACAATGATGCCGTCCGCAATGACATTCTAGTAGCTACCCAATACCCCGACGTGCTCGGCAAACTGGCCGGGATCCGGGAAAAAAGCAGCTCAGGTTTTCAGCAAATCATTCAAAACTACTCTCAAAAGAAACAAAACTGGTTTTACGAAGTCAGCCGGTATCCTGAGCTAATGCATAAACTCGCAACGCTTCCACGTAAAACTTCTCACGAAGCGGTCTACGGAATGGTAGCAAATATGGATCCCTCTTCTGAATTGAAAGAAGCAGCCTGGAAACTGTACAACAATCACCACAGCGACCTGGTGGCTGTCGACAACCTCAACGAAGAAGCCAGCTCTTCCTTCCAGGGCATGATTGCGCTGCTGGACCCCGATGCGCAACAGGCATTCAAAACCCTGGAAGAGATGCCGGACGTATTGTCCCTCCTGAACGATCACTCCGACCTCGTAACACGGCTTGGCGAGCGTTTCAAAGACAATCCGGCTGAAGTGCGCAACGACCTGGCGACCATTCACGATCGGATTGAAACGCAAAACAAGGAAGAATTGGCTGCTTACCAGGACGAGCTGAAACAAAATCCGCAGGCCATGCAGGAGCTCAGCCAGGCTTCGCAGGAATATGCATCCCAGGGCGGTTATAGCTATCCTGCTCCAACCGGCGATAAAGTGGTGAACTATGGCAGCCCTTATTCCTACTGGTTTGGTTACCCTTATTGGTATGGCTCGCCGATGTGGTACCCTGGCTTGTATGGCTATGGTTCCGGCTTCTACTTCAGCCTGGGTGGTTATCCAATGGTTTACGCAATGCCTTCCCTTGGCTTTTCGAGATGGTTCTTCGGCGGTGCTTATCGGTACTACCCGCACCTGTACCGCCAGTACGACCACTATTACCACACCATCGCTCCCCGGAATTACATGTATTCGCCAAGAACGGCCTTTATCGGTTCGGCAGCGAGACATTTCAATCCGTCGGTCGGCTCGCGTTCCTATCTGTTCGACAGAGGACAGTCATTCCGTACCGCACCACGTTCGGTGAATGCGCAAGGGTACCGGTCGATGCCGCGTGGTAATGCATTCAGCGCCCCTTCGCGGTCATATGGATCATTTGGAGGCAGAAGTTTTAATGGCGGCGGCGGTGGATTCAGTAGGGGGGGATTTAATGGTGGGGGTTTTCGAGGGGGAAGACGGTAGGGTTAATCTGATTAAAGCTGAAAGCCGGTACGAATACAACTTCGTACTGGCTTTACTTTGGTGGAAACGTTTTGTAAATATCGCCGCGAACAGCGATCGTGATAACTATCACGTCCGGTGCAATATATTCAATTCCCATTCGATACTGACCAATGCGAATCCGGTAATAGTTATAACCGGCTTTGTACCCGCGAATCAGGACGTAGTCAACACCGGCCGTTTCCAAAGTATCGGCGCTTTCCAATTTCCGTAATACAGCATGCGTGGCGTTTTGGATATTACCAGGTAGTCGCGAAATTTCCTTAATGAACGACTTTCTGTAAATTAATTCCATCCCATCAGCTTTAAAAACTCCTCATGGGTAACGGTTTCTTCGTCCTTCCGTGCTTCCATTTCGAGAGCCAGCAGATAATCCTGCACATCATCATTATCGATAATGTACGCGAGTTTCCTGATTTCCTCCAACGTGAAAGTCCTACGTTTTTTCTTTGCTGAGAAATTGACCGTCGTCAATCCCAATTTGCCGGCCAGGTAATCGTTCCGGTAACCTGATACCTCGATGAGTTCTCCAATGTTCATAACAATGCGCTCGTAGCGTTTTATAGTTTCATTCATCATGATCAAGGAACTTTTGAGTATATTTTAAAGTACAAATGTCGATATAAAAAACAACAAATTTGTTGCGATTTCCGCACAAAGGCACGCTTACTCGACATTCTACGGCCATCAGATGGAAATCACAAATTATCGCCGCATATTTACAGGGGAACCTTTACAGCAACAATTATCATGCAGATCAGCGATCTCAAAATCCTTTTTTTCGACATTGGCGGCGTCCTTTTGAGTAATGGGTGGGGCCACGAATCCCGTCTTCTGGCGGCAGAGAAATTCGGCCTCAATTATAAGGAAATGGACCAGCTCCATAATTTTATTTTCAATGTCTATGAAATCGGGAGTGTGAATCTCGACCAGTACCTGGATACAGTGATCTTCAATCACCCGCGCGATTTCGTCCGGGAAGATTTCAAGGAGTTTATGTATTCGCAGTCGGTCGAGCTGCCTGGCATGCTCGCGTGGCTCAAAGAGTGGAAAAAGGATTGCGGTTTCCGCATCATTTCCATCAACAATGAAGGGAAAGAGCTGAACGATTACCGCATTCAGAAGTTCAAACTGCACACCTGCTTCGATGCGTTCATTTCTTCCTGCGAAGTAAAAATGCGCAAACCCGATCCACGGATATTCGAGCTCGCCATGGGCATCGCGCAGGCGACACCCAGCCAGTGCGTGTATTTCGACGACCGCATTATGTTTGCCAATATGGCCAAGACTCTGGGTCTGCGTGCGTACCAGCACACGAGTTTCGAATCGACGAAAGAAATCCTCGAAGAACTGAAAAAAGAGCAGTTCGACCGCTTCGGCCCTCCGCGCTGATCAGAACGTACGATCGTCGGCAGAAGGCCCGTAAATCGAAGGAACCGGAATTTCGTTCAGCCGCATGTACACGGTGAGCTGACCCCGGTGATGCACCCAGTGATTGATCGTCGAGCCGATACCCTCGCGTTTGGGCTGGGTAAATAGTACCTGGCTCTGCCGTTTCAGATAGAACGGAGCATCGAGATCGTTGTCGCTAATGCCCGCCAGCGATTTTTGGGCACCCTTGAAAACCTCCTCATAGTGGTCAAGCAATTCCTCGATGGCAGAGAACTCGAAGCGTTTGTAAGTTGCAAAATCAACTTCGCCCTGCTCCACCATAAAAGTGATCCAAAGGGGAATTTCAGCTACCAAAAGAGCGAGGTAACCCATCTCCATGGGGGTAGGATGCGGTTTATAACCAAATAATGCCACCGGAACCCTTTCCAGGCATTTGCGGGTCGAAGTATACTCTGCTTCCAGCTCTTTGATGTAGGTGTCTACTAAGGTCCTGTTGCTCATGGTATTGTTCGTTTTTTTGCATACACTTAAAAAACGATGCCGTAGCAATGCCATTAAGCCGCTAGCGGCTATACGTTAGTTCTTATTTGACGAGATATAGCGGATCAACAAGTAAAAACCTCCAAGACCCGATGTA
>DATMSL010000782.1:0-6512 GCA_035565435.1 Dyadobacter sp.
GTCGACGGCAAGGAATGATCAAATTATCTGAGAATAAATCTTGTATTAATCTTTGACCGTCGACTTTAGTCGACGGATGCAACTCGCTCGCAACTCCTGACGATGACAAAAAAACTTAAAACCGGTGTGATCGGACTGGGCCGGATTGGCCAGATCCACCTTAGCAACCTCGTGCATCATATGCCCGACGCGGAAGTGATTATCGCTTCTGACCTGTCGCCTGCTGCACATGCATTCGCCCACGATTTGGGCGTTCCCGAGGTTGTTACAGATGCCTATGAAGTGATCAACCACCCTGATGTGGAAGCGGTGATCATTTGCTCACCTACACCTTTTCACGTGCCCTATACAGTGGCTGCGGCAGAAAAGGGGAAACATGTTTTTTGTGAAAAACCCCTAGATGTAACGCTGGAAGCGATTCAGGCTGCTGAAAAAGCGGTTTCGGATAATAATGTGAAACTGATGCTTGGTTTTAACCGTCGTTTCGATGCCAACTTTATGAATGTAAGGCATTTAGTAGCCAACGAAAAGATAGGCGAGCCGCATATTCTCCGCATTACCAGCCGCGACCCGGCACCACCACCCGTGGAATACCTGAAAGTTTCGGGCGGGATTTTCCTCGACATGTCCATCCACGACTTCGATATGGCGCGCTACATTGTCGGAAGCGAGGTGAAGGAGGTATTCGTTAAGGGCGATGCGCTTATTCATCCGGAGATCAAAGAATTTGGCGACATTGATACTGCCGTAATCGTTCTAACCTTCGAAAACGGCGCCATTGGCGTAATCGACAACAGCCGCAAGGCCGTTTACGGTTACGATCAGCGACTGGAAATCTTCGGTTCGAAAGGCATGGCTAAGGCGGAAAACAATACCACCGACACGCTTATTCATTTCGATAGCAATGGCGGCCACAGCTCGCTCCCGCTGCATTTCTTCCTGGAAAGGTATGAAACAGCCTACCGCGTCTGTCTTAAAACGTTCATTGATTGCGTGTTGAAGGACACCCCTTCGCCTGTAGATGCGCACGATGGTCTGATGGCGACGGCGATCGGTATCGCTGCCATGAAATCGCTGACCGAAGGCAGGAGCGTAAAACTGGACGAGGTGCTGCAATATTCGGTGGCGGTTTAGAAATAGTGAAGTTTAGTCAGGAGTTGGCAAGAATAGTCAGGTGTGGTCATTGTGGTCGAGAGTAGCATTTGTAGTCAGGAATGGTCATTTGTAGTCAGGATTGGCCAGGTGTAGCGGAAAATGAATAAGTTTGGCCCAGGCAACTATACCTGACTAATCCTGACAACACCTAACTACAAATGACCACCCCTGACAACACATGACAACACGTGACTACAAGTGACAACACCTGACTACAAGTGACAACACGTGAACGTAAATGACAATACCTGACCAACACCGACTCTCATCATCCATTCCCGTACCATTTAACCAACTAACCCTTTCATAAGCATGTCCACTACCGGTCTGCAATCGCTGGATTACATAGTCTTTTTCATCTATCTGATAGGCGTTTCCGCTTACGGTTATTGGATTTATAAAAAGAAAAGCTCGAAAGAGGTTAGCTCGACCGATTACTTTCTCGCAGAGGGTTCACTGACGTTCTGGGCGATTGGTGCTTCCATCATTGCCTCGAACATTTCAGCCGAGCACTTTATCGGCATGTCGGGATCGGGATTTGCCATCGGGCTGGCCATTTCTTCCTACGAATGGATGGCCGCTGCCTCGCTGATTGTCGTCGCATTGTTTATCCTGCCAGTGTATCTCAAAAACAAGATTTACACGATGCCACAGTTCCTCAGGGAAAGGTATAATCCCACAGTGGCGACGATTATGGCGGTTTTTTGGCTCCTGTTATACGTATTTGTAAACCTGACTTCCATCCTGTACCTCGGAGCCCTCGCGCTTGAAGTGACTGCCGGCATTGATTTTCAATATGCTATCGTCGGCCTCGGGCTCTTTGCTGTTGTGATCACCATAGGCGGGATGAAGGTAATCGGTTATACGGATGTGGTACAGGTAGTTGTGCTTGTTCTTGGAGGTTTGGCAACCACTTATCTGGCCTTGGATCTGGTATCTCAGCATTTCAACCGACCGGGGATATTTAATGCCCTTGGATTACTGAAAGAACAGGCTGACTCGCATTTTCACATGATCCTGCCGAAGGATAATCCCTTTTACAAGGACCTTCCGGGCTTGACGGTGATCCTCGGCGCTATGTGGATCAACAACCTAGCCTATTTCGGCTGCAACCAGTACATTATCCAGCGCAGCCTGGGAGCCAGCTTGCCTACCGCACGAAAAGGGATACTATTTGCTGCATTGCTCAAATTGCTCATCCCGATCATCGTCGTCATCCCGGGCATCGCCGCATTTGTTTTGTACCAAAATGGTATGTTCCAGCAGGAAATGCTCGACGGCAATGTAGTGAAACCCGACCACGCCTACCCTGTACTGCTCAACCTCCTACCGGCAGGTCTGAAAGGAATGGCATTTGCCGCGCTCACCGCCGCCATTGTGGCGTCGCTGGCCGGTAAAGCAAACAGTATCTCAACGATATTTACATTAGACATTTACAAACAGTACATCGCCCCGCATGCTACCGAGCGCCAGCTTGTACGTATGGGCCGGTACACGATCTACGTCGCAATGGGCATCGGTGTCCTGATTGCCCCGCAATTGAGGGTCCTTGATCAGGCCTACCAGTTCATTCAGGAATACAGCAGCTTTATTACCCCGGGCGTGTTTGCGATATTCATTCTGGGTATGTTCTGGAAAAGGACCACTTCGGCCGCTGCATTGACAGCCGCATTGCTAACGATCCCGCTGTCGACCGCAGGCAAGTTTATGTACCCCGAAATTCCGTTCCTGGATCGTATGGGCTACATTTTCCTGATTCTGTGCGCTGTCATCGCCGCTATTTCTCTGGCCGATCCGAAGAGTAAAAATAATCCCAAAGGCCTGAACATCGAGGCCTCGATGTTCCAGCCCGGTAAGAGTTTTGTGATCGGTTCGGTGCTGATATGCGGCGTGCTGGCAGCTTTGTATACGATATTTTGGTAGCTGTCGGCTGTCGGCGGAGTTCGAAGCGTTTAGTTCGCGGGAATATGCATTGATATTGAAAAAAGCTGCCATACCAATAAATGATCGATTGCCGAAAGCCATTAAAAAGCCGAAAGCCATTAACCAAATGCTATTGACAACGAAACAACTCTTCCAAAAATGCTATGGCCGTTACGCGATACCGGCCGTGAATGTGTTTTTCATGGAAGAAATCCATGGTCTTTTCGCTGCGGCACAGGAGGCAAATGCGCCTTTCATCGTGCAAACAACGCCCTTCGCACGTGACTATGCGCATGCGGACATGCTCTTGTCCATGATAGGCGCGGCGGCGCGCATTTACCCGCACGTGACATATGCGATCCACATGGATCACGGATATGAAGCGCATATTTTCGACGCGATCGACAAAGGCGGCTACACATCCGTGATGATCGATGCCTCGCACGACAATTTTGAACAGAATGTGGCCCGTACCAAAGCAGTGGTGGCTGCCGCACATGCCAAAGGCATTAGCGTAGAAGCAGAGCTCGGGGTGCTCGCCGGTGTGGAAGATGACCTTACCGTCGATGCGGCACATTCATTTTACACCAACCCGCAGCAAGTTGAGGATTTTGTGAATGCAACTGATTGCGACAGCCTGGCCATCGCAGTGGGAACCAGCCACGGCGCCTACAAATTTTCGGGCGGCCAAGGCTTGCAGTTTCCTATTCTGCAAGAAATCCAGCAGCGCTTGCCGGGCTTCCCGCTCGTACTGCACGGAGGTTCGAACGTCGTCCCCGAAGTAATTGAGCGCATCAATGCTGCTGGCGGACAATTAAAAACCGATGCCAAAGGTGTGCAGGAAGAAGAGGTAAGGAAGGCGATCCCGCTTGGAATCTGCAAAATCAACATTGCTACCGATACGCGCCTGCTCTGGACGATGGTCAACCGGGAGTTTTTCCGGGATCGTCCCGACGAATTTGCCCCTACCACGCCGGGGAAGATTTTTATGGAGGAATACAAAAAGTTTATGCTGAAAAAGTTCGACTTGTTCGGTTGTACAGGTAAAGCGAGCGATTTCGGCGACATGATCAACTGACTCTGTTTCGAACAGTAAATATTCAAAGACATGACCAAACGACTCACAGTAGCACAGGCTACTATCATGTTTCTAAAAAACCAGTACATCGAACGCGACGGCATTGAGGAACCTTATTTCGGTGGCTGTTTCGGCATTTTCGGGCACGGTAATGTGGCCGGGCTTGGGCAGGCATTGCAGGAAAACCCGGATTTCCGTTATTACCAATGCCGCAACGAGCAATCGATGGTACATACGGCCGTGGCCTATGCGAAGGTGAAGAACCGGCTGGGCGCATTCGTTTGTACGACGTCCATCGGGCCGGGCGCTACCAATATGATCACGGGTGCCGCATTGGCGACCATTAACAGGCTACCGGTATTGCTCCTCCCGGGCGACATTTTCGCTACCCGCGAGCCTAATCCGGTTTTGCAGCAGCTCGAAAATGCCGCCTCACAGGATATTTCGGTGAACGACTGCTTCAAACCGGTTTCCAAATATTGGGACCGCATTAACCGCCCGGAGCAACTCATTTACTCCCTGCCAGAAGTCATGCGCGTGCTTACCTCGCAAGCCGAAATGGGTGCGGTGACGCTCTCGATGCCGCAGGACGTGCAAACTCACGCTTATGATTTTCCTGACTCATTGTTCCAAAAACGCGTATGGCATGTGGGCCGGCCACGCCCGGATTTGGTAACACTGCAAAAAGCTGCCGAATGGATCAAATCGGCTCAAAAACCAGTAATTGTGGCAGGCGGCGGGGCCATTTACAGCGGTGCGACGGAAACGCTCCATCAATTTGCCTCCAAAACCGGTATACCTGTCGGTGAAACTTTCGCCGGAAAAGGTGCGGTGCGCTACGATGCGCCTTACAGCATTGGCGGCCTCGGTGCTACCGGCACCAAATATGCAATCGATGTGGCCAACCAGGCTGATCTTGTGATCGGTATCGGCACGCGTTACAGTGATTTTACGACGGCTTCCAAATCGATTTTCAAAAACCCGGATGTCCGTTTCATCAATATCAACATCAGCGAATTTGATGCTTTCAAACATGCCGCATTACCGGTGATCGGGGATGCAAAGGCGACGTTGGAAGAACTGGGCGGACTTTTGGACAATCATGAAGTAGCAGCAGACTACCGTCAGCATATTGCACACGTCAACAAGGCGTGGGACGATGAAGTAACCCAAATCTACGCCGACGGCAACAGTACCGTTCCGCCGATCGATCAGGCCGTCGTAATTGGCACACTGAATAGCTTTATGGACGACCGCGATGTGATGATCAACGCTTCCGGCAGCGCCCCGGGCGATTTGCACAAGCTCTGGCGCGCCACCGATCCTAAAAACTTCCATCTAGAATACGGCTTTTCGTGCATGGGCTACGAGATCGCAGCCGGCCTTGGCGCTAAAATGGCAGATCCATCGCGAGAAGTGTACGTGCTCTGCGGCGACGGCGGGTATCTGATGAATAACCACGAGATCGTAACGGCCATTCAGGAAGGCGTGCGCTTCACGATCCTGCTTTTGAATAACAACGGCTACGCAAGTATCGGAGGTTTATCGGAAAGCATTGGCAGCGAGCGATTCGGGACCATGTACAAATACCGAGAGAATGAAACCGGCCAGTTATCAGGCGGCTTTTTGCCGGTAGATCTTGCCAAGAATGCGGAAAGCCTCGGCGCGAACGTCATCCGCGCAACCGACAGGCAATCGCTGGAAAGTGCTTTGGCAGAAGCCAAAACCGCTGACCGCACTACCGTCATTTACATCGAAACGAGCCTCTACCGCACCGTAAAAGGCTACCACGCCTGGTGGGAAGTACCTGTGGCCGAGGCTTCTACGTCGGCGTCGGTACAAAAAGCCTACGAGACCTATCGAGAGAACAAAAAAACGCAACGAATTTTCCTATAAGGAGGAACGGGAGGATGGAAGAAAGGGAGGAACGGGAATTAACCTCCCCTTACTCCTCCCCTTTCTCCATCCTCCCTGTCTTCCCTTTACTCCCTTAATTATGAACTTCGAAAACATCCAACTAGGCGTTGCTCCGATCAACTGGACCAACGACGATATGCCGGAGCTCGGCGGCGAGAATACATTTGAGCAATGTGTCAGCGAAATGGCACTGGCCGGGTTTACCGGTTGCGAGGTAGGCAACAAATTTCCCCGCGATACCAATGTGCTGAAAAAAGCACTGGGACTCCGCGGCTTGCAAATCTGCAACCAATGGAACAGCTATGAGCTGACGACCAAATCCTTCGCTGAAAACCGCGGGAATTTCACGAAACTGCTCGATTTCCTGGAAATAATGGGCGCAAAAGTGATCGGTGGCGGCGAAACGGGGAACAGCTGCCAGGGCCGAATGGATGTGCCG
>DATMSL010000783.1:0-1631 GCA_035565435.1 Dyadobacter sp.
ATAACCCGCGGCGTCTATATCCCAATCGGAGACTGGGATGCGCTTAAATTGAAGTATCGCGAGATCGAACAAGAGGAAGATCACTCAATCCCGGACTGGGTGGCCGATATCTTAGTGCAGAGGATGGAGGATTATAAAAACGGACTTGAAGACGAAATGGACTTGGAAGAGGCTATGAAAGAAATTGAAAAAGACCTTTAATGTATAGAAATCTTATTCTTCGCTCAGCCAGGAAGGATATCAGGGATGCTGCACAATGGTACAATGATCAGAAACCTGGTTTGGGCAAGCGATTCACACACTATGTCAGGAAAAAAAATCGAGTTGATTTGTGAGAACCCTCACATATATCAAATTCGAAGAGCAAATGTGCGTGCGGCGATAGTGCCGGTCTTTCCATTTTTGATTTTTTTCAACGTTGACGAAAAACGGCGGATTGTTTCTGTTATCGGTGTCTTCCATTCGAGTCTGAATCCACAAAGGTGGCAATCGCGTGAACAATAAGCTGCATTTCCTAGAATCTTCGCTTCGCAACCCTTAATTTTGCAGCATAATCTCAAGGGGTGCCCTACCGAACGGGCTGAGATCATACCCATTTAACCTGATCCGGGTAATGCCGGCGTAGGGAGAGAAGGCCGGACCGGCTGTTTTCTGTTAATATTTTATCGAACTTTCTGATAGGTAGCCCCTGCCTGTTGTAATTATTGATCGCAATGCGAAAAATTACTACCTCTCTGCTAGCTCTGCTGCTCAGCACCAACTCACTCCTCACTTTTGCCCAAAAAAGCATTTCCGGCCGTGTGACCGATGCCGAAGACGGCAAACCGCTCCCCGGTGCGACCATTAAAGCCGGCGAAATCCGCGGTACAAGCACCGACAAGGATGGCCATTTTGTTTTGAAAAACATCTCCGACAATATCGAATCCCTCGACATCTCCTACATCGGTTATCAAACTTCAAAAATAGCCATCGGCGCTTCAAATCAGCTGGAAATCAAGCTCAACAAAAGCACTTACCAGGCCGATGAAGTGATCATCAACGCCACCCGCGTAAATGATAAAACAGGTATGGCCTATACCAATGTGACCGCCGCACAAATCGACAAGCAGAATATGGGGCAGGACCTGCCGGTACTGCTCAATTTTTCCCCTTCCCTCGTGAGCACAAGCGACGCAGGCGGGGGCGTGGGTTACACGGGCATACGCATACGAGGCTCCGACGCGACGCGCATCAATGTGACTGTGAATGGAATTCCTTATAACGATGCAGAAAGCCAAGGCGTTTTTTGGGTGAATATGCCGGATTTTGCCTCGTCAGTAAGCAGTATCCAAATCCAACGCGGCGTGGGAACTTCCACCAATGGCGCGGGCGCATTTGGCGCTTCGGTGAATATCAATACCAATGCATTCCGCGAAACACCTTATGCGGAGCTAAATAACTCTTACGGCTCGTTCAATACGTTTAAAAACACATTGAAAGTAGGTTCCGGGCTGATTAAGGATAAGTTTACATTCGATGCGCGGCTGTCGCGGGTTTCTTCGGATGGTTTTGTGGACCGCGCTTCGTCCGAATTGCATTCCTACTACCTCTCAGGCGGATATTTTGGCAAGAAGAGCTTTGTGCGGGTCAAT
>DATMSL010000784.1:0-10471 GCA_035565435.1 Dyadobacter sp.
GTTCAGAAGCGCAGAAGGACTGGCCATACGTGCTGCCGGGGCCGGTGAATGGCTGGGGCGGTACGGGCGGAACCTCGGGGATCAGGTCGCATTTCCTTACGGTTTTATTTGATATTAAAAGCAGGCCGGCTTCGGGCAAATGGCGGCTTGTGGTGGATGTGCTCGAAACCGATTCCCTGCACGCCCCGCTTTTGAAGATACTTGTGAACGGGAAGTCGTGGAAATTCAAACTGAAAAAGGGTTCGGGTTTCAAAGATCCGGACCGGCTTACGGTGAATCCCAAAGAACAGCTTGTGGCGATCGATATTCCAGCAACACTGCTGAAACCAGGCGTGAATGAAGTGGTGATGACCACTTTGCGGGGCGGCTGGCTGATGTTCGACCAGGTGAAGCTGGAAGGCCCGGCGAAGGCAACGCTCGCCACGCCGGGCAACGCACTGCTCCGAAGCGTAGAAGCCGCGGATTATGAGCTGAATGTGGACGGCAAATTAATCCAGCCGTTGCTGATCGACATTACCCAGCTTCGGGGAGAACCTTTGATCGACGTGGAGCTCGATGGAAATACGATTTTGTCCCAGAAAATAGAGCAGGAACGCTACCTGCTGGAAGCGCCGATGCCCGCGGTTGACCAACCGGGTTCGGGGGTATTTCAGGTTTTTGTGGACAGGCAACTGGTGAAATCCGGGAAAGTGAAACGCGGTAAGCAGAAGCTCAAAACGCCGGCCGGATACGTGAATACTATGTTGGGAGCGGGGCATTCACGGTGGATGATCGCGCCCGGGCCGTGGATGCCGTTCAGTATGGTGAAGCTAAGCCCGGATAACCAAAATAGCGGCTGGCAGGCGGGTTACGACCCCACTTTTGAGTCGATCGGGGCATTCAGCCACATTCACGAATGGACGATGACCGGCCTGGGGATTTTCCCTACCGCCGGGCCATTGCAAATCCGGATCGGCGATCAGGCCGATCCGGATAGCGGCTACCGTTCCCGGTTCGATAAAAGTAGCGAGCAGGCGCCTTTGGGTTACTACAAAGTGAATCTCACCGACAACAACATCACCGCAGAACTGACCGCGACTACCCGTGCTTCATTTCAGAAATATACCTGGCAGAAAAGCGAAACGGGCCGCGTGATGGTTGACCTGCAAATTCCGACCGAATATGGCTACAAGATCCGGAAAGTGAAGATCGATAAGGTCAGCGACAGGCGGATCGAGGGGTATAGCGAGCAACTTTCGCGCGATGTATGGTCCGGTGGGATCGACCAGCAGTACACGGTACACTTTGTGATCGAAATGGATCAGCCTATCGTGAAACACGGCACATGGCTGAACGATGAAGTACATCAGAAAACGAACCTCGCAGCGGACAGCGCGCAGAATGCAGGGCTGTTTCTGGAATTTGATACTAAGACGAACAAGGTCGTGCAGGTGCGCTCGGGTATTTCCTACGTGAGCGTGGAGAACGCCTCACTGAACCTGAAAACCGAGATCTCCGACCCATTTGGCTGGGATTTTGAAAAAGTGAGAGGCAACCAGGAAAACGTATGGAACGGCCTGCTGGGGCGCGTAGCGATTTCCAGCAATGACAAACGCGAAAAAGAACGCTTTTATACCAATATGTACCGGTCGCTGAGCCGGAATGCATTCAGCGACGTGGACGGCAGTTGGCGGGATGCGGATGAGAATGTCAATAAGTTTGAGAATAAGGAGGACATCGCGCTGGGCTGTGATGCTTTCTGGAACACATTCTGGAACCTCAATCAGTTTTGGAACCTGGTCACGCCTGAGTGGTCCAACCGGTGGGTGAAATCCCAGCTTGCAATGTACGACCGCGGCGGCTGGCTGGCGAAAGGGCCTGCCGGGATGGAGTACATTCCGGTGATGGTGGCCGAGCACGAGGTGCCGCTCGTCGTGGGCGCATATCAGATGGGTATCCGCGGATTCGATGTCGACAAGGCTTACGAGGCCGTGCGGAAAATGCAGACCGTTCCCGCCGCGCCCGTGGGCGGTGGCCGGGCCGGTAATGAGGATTTGCTCACCTATCTGAAACACCATTACGTGCCCTACGATCAGGGGCGGTTTTCCAATACGCTGGAATACAGCTTTGATGATTATTCTGTATCCCAGTTTGCGAAAGCGCTCCATAAAAAAGCCGATTTCGAGGCATTCGCGGAGCGCGGTAACTGGTGGAAAAATGTCATCGATCCGGCCACCGGCTTTGCGCGGATGAAAGACTCTACGGGACGTTGGTTAGCCGATTTCGATCCTTTTAAATCCGGGGCCAATCATCATTACGTGGAAGGGAATGCCTGGCAGCTCACTTTTTTTGTGCCGCAGGACGTTCCCGGGCTCGCGAAGGCAATCGGAGAGAATGAGTTTGTGAAAAGGCTCGACTGGGGCTTTAACGAGAGCGTCAAATGGCGCTACAACGGCCCGAACGATCAATACTGGGATTATCCCGTGGTGCAGGGCAACCAGCAATCCATGCATTTTGCCTTTTTGTTCAACTGGGTCAAAAAGCCGTGGCTGACCCAGAAGTGGAGCCGGTCGGTAGTAGACAGGTATTATGGCCACGAGGTATCCAACGCCTATCTGGGCGACGAGGACCAGGGGCAAATGAGCGCCTGGTTTGTGATGGCGGCGCTGGGCCTTTTCCAAACCGACGGAGGAACGCGCGTCGATCCGATCTATGAGATTGGCAGCCCACTGTTTGAAAAAGCGGTCATTGACCTGGGAGAGCAATTTGGAAGAGGTAAAATGTTTACGATCGAGGCCCAAAACACGTCTCGAAAGAACATATATGTCCAGCGTGCCACGCTCAATGGTCAGCCTTTGAACAGCTTCTGGTTCAGGGCGTCCGACTTGCTGAAAGGCGGATCGCTCGTACTCGAAATGGGGCCGGAGCCTAATGTGAACTGGGGTATTGAGGCGCTTCCTTCCAACGAGTAACGAGCGAAAAGCGGCGACGTATTACCGGTGCGCGATAAAAATGGGCAGGTTCAGGTTGCGGATCAGCGGATCGGCCGTGCTGGGTGTCAGCATATTCGAGAATGTGCTGCGCCCGTAAGAGCCCATGACGACCAGCGTCTTTTTCTTGTTTATTAAAAAGGCAAACAGCTCCGAATTAGGACGGCCGTAAAGCTTCTTGAAATGTGCATTGGAGTAGTGGGAACTCACCAGCCGGGCCAGTTTTCCGTCGTTGGCATCCTCGTGTTCGCCTTCGCTGAGCACCTGTACGATCGTCAGTCGTGTATCTCCCAATTCCGGCAAAACGTAGGAAAACTGCTTGATCGCATGTGCAGCCGCGGCATTTCCGTCGTGGGCAAAAACGATTTCTTCCACTCCCTCGAAATGGTCGGGCGCTATCATCACGGGGCATTCTATACCGCATAACACCTCTTTCAAAAAGGAACTGGGTTTTTTCTCGTCCGAGGGCTCGAATGCCAGATCGCTGCCGATGATCATCAGGTCCGCATACCGGCTCTCTGCCAGGATCTCTTCAAGCGGCTCGTGCGGGTTGGTATGCACGCTCACGTGTACGCCCTGGCGCTCGCACATCGCGCGGAAGGTACTTTCGCTTTCCTGAAGCGACTCCTGCATTTTCCGGAAATCGGGAAGCTCATGCAAGGCAAGCGTTTCTTCAAAGGGCGTGCCGGGTGCTATTTTCAATTCGGAAAATGCTTCGGATGGAGCATTTTGCATGAATATACCGGTCAGCCGGGACTGGGTCAGGGATGCCACGAAGCAAGCGAATTGCACGTGATGGGTGTTGAAATGATCGGCGTCGATCACAAGGCGAATGTTTTTCATAGTAATCTGCTATTTGATGGATTCCAAGAGCTGTATTTTCATTGACCCGGTTTCGGCCAGGTTGGCGTGCAGCCTGAATGCCTCTTCCAACAGGTGTGGCGTATGGCCCCCGCGGCGGCAGGCGCGTTCGAAATACCCGGAGAGCTCCTCGTGGTAATCCGGGTGAACGCAATATTCGAGGATCATTTCGGCTTTTTGTCTGGGCGAAAGCCCTCTCAAATCGGCGAGCCCCTGTTCGGTCACGATCACATCGACGTCGTGTTCGGAATGGTCCACATGTGTAACCATGGGTACTATACGCGATATTTTACCCCCCTTCGTGACCGATTCTGTTATGAAAATGCTGAGGTAGCTGTTTTGGGCAAAGTCGGCAGAACCGCCGATGCCATTCACGATCTGGCTGCCGGCAATATGCGAAGAATTGACATTGCCGTAAATGTCGCATTCCAGGGCGGTGTTAATGGCGATAATGCCGAGCCGCTGGATCACTTCCGCGGCATTGGTAATGTCCTGCGGGCGGAGCACGATCTTATGCCGGTAGCTCTCAAAATTGGCCAATACGCGTTGGTAGGAATCGGTCGACAATGTCATGGAGCTGCCTGATGCAAAATCCATTTTGCCGCTGTCAATCAATTGGAATGTACTGTCCTGCAATACTTCTGAATACATGGTCAGGTGCTGAAAGTCGCCGTGTGCGAGCCCACCGAGAACGGCGTCGGCGATTTTGCCGATCCCGGCCTGAATGGGCCTGAGGGCGGGGGTAAGCCGGTCGGCAGCGATTTCGTGGTTGAAGAACCGCAATAAATGCCCGGCAATGGCTTCTGCCGCTGCGTTGCCGGAAGCGGTTTCGGCCGGGCTGTCTTTCTGGTTGGTGAACACAATCGCCGCGATCTTCTCCGGGTCACAGGCAATCACGTCTTGGCCAATGCGCTGCCAAACGTCGGTTATGGGCAGTATGGCGCGTCCGGTTGGGTCTTCGGGCAGAAACACATCGTGGATCCCGCGGATTTCGAGCGGGATAGCCTGGTTGATTTCAACAATAACCTGTTTGGCCTGCTGAACGAAGATCGCCGAGTTACCCACCGAAGTGGTCGGTACGATGCTGCCATCGGCTTCGATGCATGCCGCCTCGACGATCGCAATATCGATAGGAGGCAGGAAGCCATTGCGGATATGGGCCGCGGTTTCGCTCAGGTTTTCGTCGATATACGATAGTTTGCCTTCATTAATGATCGTCCGCATCACGGGGTCCGATTGAAAGGGCAACCGCATGGCGATCGCGCCGGCCGTGGCCAGGGCGCCATCAGTCCCTTGTCCGAGTGAAGCCCCGGTCATAAGCGTAATGCGGGTGTGGTCATCTTCGGCTTTTTCGGCAAACGCGGCCAATACGGCTTTGCTGTCACCGGAGCGCGTAAACCCGCTGGCACCCACCACCATGCCGTCCTGGATGAGCGAGGCGGCTTGCCCGGCAGGCATTACCCTGGCAGCGAGGGATGTATGTTTGATTCTGGATGTGTCGTTCATGGCAATTGTTTTTGAATCTGACGTATTCTGGCCTGTTCGTTATATGGTATGGTCATTGAAATCGAATGCAAGTTATGGACGGCCCAGGCGGTTAAAGATGATCAATAGTGCTTCAAAGACTGACTTTGGTCATGTCTGCACGCGTGTGTTACGAGTGACAGTGAGATAGCTTATGAGGGGCTATGTGACCAATGTCACAAACAAGAAGTTCGTAAATGCTTAACTTAGCCACTTTCAAATCAACAACTAATGAGCATTACCACACAGCATTCCGGGGTGCAGCAACTGCTGGAATCACATTTCGGGCAGTTTGAACCGGAGTTAACCCGCAAACTCGCAGAACATTGCGTTATCCGCGATTTCGAAGCGGACCAGCAACTGATGCGTCCGGGGCAATACTTCAAATCGACGATGTTGATCGTTGAAGGCGGGGTGAAAATATACCGGGAAGATCAGGATGGTAACGAGTTTTTTATGTACCAGCTCGGCCCCGGTGATGCGTGCGCGCTGTCGATGATTTGCGCTACGCGGAAAGAACAGAGCCAGATTTCCGCCAAAGCCATTGAGCCTTCCAAAGCTTTGCTTGTTCCGATCGCATTGATGGATGAATTGATGACCGGTTATAAAACGTGGTACTATTTTGTACTGGAAACCTATCGTTCCAGGTTCGAGGAGTTGCTGGAAGTGGTGGATAGCATTGCGTTCAAGAGCATGGACGAACGCATTGAATTTTACCTTAAAAATCAACGCAAGCTTTCGCACAGTGACGAGCTGGCGCTGACCCACCAGCAAATCGCCACCGATATGAATTCTTCAAGGGAAGTGATTTCAAGACTGCTGAAAAAAATGGAACAGCGCGGGATGGTGCGATTGGGCCGGAACACAATTACTATCCTTTTTTAAAGGACATTTCCGGCTATGTAACATTTGTCACAAACCCGCCGGTTTTCGTATTGCAATTTTGTACTTAATTAGAGCAAAGCAGTATGGAAACCATTGGTTATATCGCGTCGGTGTTGATCGGCATTTCTTTGGGACTCGTCGGCGGAGGAGGATCGATCCTGACGGTGCCGGTCCTGGTATATATTTTCGGAATCAGCCCGGTTGTATCGACTTCCTATTCATTATTTATTGTCGGCTCGACCAGCCTCGTAGGTGCCTACGGCAATTACCGGCGTGGGTTGGTCAATGTTAAAACGGCATTGTTCTTCGGGTTGAACTCCATGGTAACCGTCTATCTGACGCGAAAGCTATTGGTGCCCTTAATTCCGCAAAATCTCTTCCATATCGGTCATTTCCAGGTAACGGAGCCGGTCCTGACGATGGCCTTGTTCGCCGTATTAATGCTCGCTGCGTCGATCGGGATGATCAAAGGCAAGCAAAATCAGCCTGGCTGCCTGGAATGCGATCTGGGGCGTAACATCGTCAAGCTCGGCCTAAGCGCGGTCGGGATCGGTCTGACGACGGGGCTGCTCGGCGCAGGGGGAGGTTTTCTGCTGATCCCAACCTTGGTACTGGTGCTGGGAATGCCCATGCGGGAGGCAGTAGGGACCTCACTACTGATTATCGCGCTGAATTCGCTGGTAGGGTTTGCCGGGGATTTGGGGCATTTTGCCATCGACTGGTACTTTCTGCTGACGGTGACGCTCGTTGCCGTGGCGGGTATTTTCATTGGCGGTCTGCTGGCGCGGAAGCTGGATAGCAGCCAGTTGAAAAAGAGTTTCGGCTGGTTTGTGCTCGCTATGGGATGCTTCATCCTTTTCAAAGAATTTATCCTCCAATAAGAAACAGACCTGTGTGACAAAGGTCACAGACAATGGCCGGCTGCCTTGCGAACTTTGTCACATGGTTCTCCTACCTATCACTCAAAACAGTTAACAGAACAATGAAACTCGAACAAATCTATACAGGTTGCCTGTCACAAGGCGCCTATTATATCGAAAGCGAAGGCGAGGCGGCCGTCATCGATCCGCTACGGGAAACAGGCCCATATCTGGCCCGCGCGGAAAAGAATGGCGCGAAGATAAAGTATGTGCTGGAAACCCATTTTCATGCCGACTTCGTGAGCGGACACCTGGATCTTGCCGAAAAAACAGGCGCAACGATCGTGTATGGCCCTACGGCCAACCCCGGTTTCAAGGCGCATGTTGCCGCGGATCGTGAAGTGCTCAGACTGGGCAAAATTTCCATCGAGGTTATCCATACTCCGGGCCACACGCTGGAAAGTACCTGTTACCTGGTATCCGATGAAAACGGCCGTCAGGTCGGGCTCTTTACCGGCGACACACTGTTTATCGGCGATGTCGGCCGGCCGGACCTTGCGCAGAAGGTCGTTCGGGACCTTACCCAGGATAAGCTCGCGGGTATGCTCTACGATTCACTTCACGACAAAATCCTGCCGTTGGCCGACGATATTATTGTGTACCCGGCGCACGGGGCAGGTTCGGCTTGCGGCAAGAATATGAGCAAGGAAACTACGGATAGTTTGGGGCACCAAAAAGCCACGAACTACGCTTTGCAGCCTATGGACAAGCAGACGTTCATCCAAAAGGTAACCGACGGCCTGACACCGCCACCCGCCTATTTCCCGGCGAATGTGATGATGAATATCCAGGGATATGAAAGCATTGACGAAGTGCTGAACCGGGGAATGCAAGCCCTGACGGCCGATGCATTCGAGGCGGCGGCCAACGAAACGGATGCGCTCGTCCTGGATACCCGCGCGGCGCAGGTGTTTGCGAAAGGCTTCATTCCTAATTCCATCAACATCGGTATTGATGGCAGTTTCGCCCCCTGGGTAGGTGCGCTTATTGAAGACATCCGCCAGCCGATCCTGCTGGTGACCGAGCCGGGCCGGGAGGAAGAAGTTGTAACACGCCTGGCTCGCGTAGGCTATGACAATGCCATCGGGCATTTGGCGGGAGGTTTTCGGGAATGGGAAGATGCCGGGAAAGAAATAGACAATATTCCCTCGGTAGAGGCCGGCGAAATACCAGCCTTGTTGAACGATAATCCCGGCTGGCAGGTCCTGGACGTGAGAAAGCAGAGCGAATACCTGGCCGAGCATGTGGAAGGGGCGGAAAACCTGCCGCTGGATTACCTGAATGAGCATTTGAGTGAGATTGACAGTAACAAAACCTACCTGGTGCATTGCGCCGGAGGTTACCGGTCGATGATTTTCAACTCGATTCTCTGGGCACGGGGCTACCATAACCTGATCGACGTAGCAGGAGGCTTTAAGGCGATCCGCGAGTCGGGGCTTGTGAAAGTCACGGACTACGTATGCCCGACGACGCAGGCAGCTGCGGCCGACAACGGCGAGGTATTGCATTCACCAAACGGAGGGGCGAAATAAGGATGCTGGAAGTGATCAAACAACCGTGGCCCTGGTATGTGGCTGGTCCGCTGATTGGCCTCACGGTACCCGCCCTGCTGATTTTAGGTAATAAGCATTTCGGGATTTCGGCCAATTTACGGCATATCTGCGCGAGCTGCTTCCCCGCAAAAGTGCCATTCTTTCAATATGATTACAAAAGGGAGGTCTGGAACCTGTTCTTTGTGGCGGGTATCGTTTTAGGTGGGGCGCTGGCAGCTTATTTTTTGGCAAATCCTGCGGCGATACAGGTCGATCCGCGGCTGGCGCAAGAACTCGCGACTTATGGTATCAACGATTTTTCGGGGATGGTGCCTGCCCAGCTTTATTCCTGGGACAGCTTGCTGACGACCCGCGGGCTGATCATGATGGTGGGCGGAGGCTTTCTCGTCGGATTTGGCTCGCGCTATGCGGGAGGGTGCACGAGCGGGCACTCGATCATGGGCCTAAGCACCCTGCAATGGCCGTCGCTGGTGGCGACAGTCTGCTTCATGGCCGGCGGCTTCCTGATGGCCAATTTTATCTTACCCATCATTTTAAACAATTAACCCATGCAATCTTCCTTCATTGATAATACCGCTGGGTTCGAAGCCCGGGCGCAGGACACGATCTGCATCAACGAGTCGCATTTGCAGCATAAATGGTACCACAATTTTAAATACCTGATCGTCGGTGTGCTGTTCGGTGTCGGCTTCGTCAAAGCGGAAGTGATCAGCTGGTTCCGTATCCAGGAGATGTTCCGCCTGCAATCGTTTCATATGTACGGCATCATCGGCTCTGCGGTAATGACCGGTATCATCTCGGTTTGGCTCATCAGGCGGTTTGGCATTAAAACCATGTACGGCGAGCCGATCACATTCACGCCGAAGAAATTCAATAAAGGCCAGGTGTACGGCGGGCTCCTGTTCGGCCTCGGGTGGGCGCTTACCGGGGCTTGTCCCGGGCCATTGTTCGCCCAGGTCGGAACCGGGGCGACCGTAGTGGCCGTGGTGCTGGCCAGTGCTGTGGCCGGTACCTGGGTGTACGGCCGTTTCCGCGACTCGCTGCCGCATTGATTAATCATTAAATTTACCCGGTCAAAACAACCAATCGCTATGAGAGCTTTGATTATCGGCGCTACCGGCGCTACGGGTAAAGACCTGGTGAGCACCTTGCTGCGGGATCCGGATTATACCGATGTATTGGTATTCGTGCGTCGATCGACAGGCATCCATCACCCGAAATTGACCGAAATCCTCACTGATTTCGACAAAATGGAGCCGATAGAGGAGCACATCAAAGGAGATGTCTGGTTCTCGTGCCTGGGAACCACATTACAAACAGCTGGTTCCAAAGAGAAGCAATGGCACATCGACTATGAGATCCCGCTCGAATTTACCCGGATTGCCAGGCGGAACGGCGTCGCCCAGGCGGTATTGCTGTCCTCGTACGGCGCTACTCCGAAAAGCAGTGTGTTTTATTCCAAAATGAAAGGCGAGCTGGAAGAAAAGGTGAAAGGCCTGGGATTTGATAAGCTGATTATTTTCAAACCCGGCCTGCTGCTCCGCAAAGACACCGATCGCCTGGGGGAACGGATCAGCGCTTCCGTGATACAGTTTCTGAACCGGCTGGGGATTATTCAAAAGTTCCGTCCCATGCCCACGGAAATATTGGCGGAGAAGCTCGCGAAAGCGCCGAAGGTTTGTGCCAATGGCGTGCACGTAATAGAGCTGGATGCGATTTTTAATATATAACCGGGTCGGTCGCTGATGGTTTAGACTAA
>DATMSL010000785.1:0-10892 GCA_035565435.1 Dyadobacter sp.
CTTCTGCCCGAAACTTTCACTATGCGTGAAGTACAGGAGCTCTATGAGTCGATTTTCGACCGCGCCTTTGCCCGCAATAACTTTCAGAAAAAGATCCTCGACCTGAATGTGCTCGAACGGCTGGAAAAGAAGTTCACCGGGGCTGCCAACAAGGCTCCCTTTTTGTACCGTTTCCGGAGTGAGGGTACGCAGACAGGATAATGGAGCCATGTGGCTGCAAAGCTACAAACGGGTCGGCGGAGAGCCACCGCAAAACATCCGGGGTTGGTGAATCTTTGCACTGTGAAAACAGACCGCCCCGTGACAATGAAACAAGAGAATACCCTTAAAGTATTAGTATTCGATCTACACCCGATTTCGCGTAAGGGAATCCGGCTCATGCTGGATTCGATGGCGCTGCGCATGAAAGTGACCGAAGCCGGCCGTGAACGCCAGTTCTACAAATTAATCACCTCGCAACGCTTCGACCTCGTGATACTGAGCGTCAACGATGTCGACAGCCTCAGCAACGACGTGATCTGCCCGATACTTCCCAAAACCGCGGTACTTTACACCGAAGAAGGCGCCGAAATCGCGATGGACCTGATGGCCCTGGGCGGCGGCGCGTGCATGTCGAAGAAATGTACAGATGCTGCATTGAAGGAAGGTATTTTGGCCGTGCTGCAACAGCGGCGTTACGTATGCGCTACTACCCAGGCGCATGTCAACACGGAGTACTGGCGGTTCAGGGCTATCCGGAATGGCGCCGGAGCCTATCGCCCGCGCGTACGCCAGCTCACCAGTCGCGAGTCGGAAGTAGCATCGTTGCTTAAAAATGGCCTGAAAACCGGCGAAATCGCCGATCGTCTTCAGATCCAGCACAGCACCGTGAGCACCCTGAAAGCCCGCGCATTCCGCAAGCTTTCTGTGACAAATCTCGTGCAAGCCATTCAGACCCTGGACTAACGTTTACCCAATACCGCATTGCCGGCAGACCCTTCGCAGAACCGCATCATTATGCTCCATGTAATTTTATACGACTCCCACCCGATTATCCTGAGGGGTCTTAAAGAGTTTTTCAAAAATCTCGGAACCGAGTTTACATTTTTAGAAACCGGCACGGTTGCCGGCATTTCGAAATATCTTGCAAGCCATAAAATCGATCTGGTAGTGGTGGGGGTGAATGAAAAGACGGGGATAGACGCGAAAATCATACAGAGACACAACACCATTCCGTGGGTGATTATGTACAATGACAATCTTTACAAAAAAGCATTGTCACTCGTGCTTTCAGGCGCCAGCGCATGCATTTCGAAAGGATGCTCCGACCAGGAAACGGAAAAATGTCTTCGCGAGGTACTGGCCTCGCGGAGGTACATCTGTGAAAGCACATTGCAAAAATTCGGTTATGAATTCCTGTTCGATCCCGGCAATCAGTCGCAGATACGTAACTTCCTCAAATATAACCTGCAACGAAAACCGAACAAGCTATCCCCCCGCGAACAGCAGGTGGCTGGGCTGTTGGTAAGCGGGATGAAGACTTCCGAAATAGCGACGGCGCTCAACGTAAGGCACAGCACGGTGAGTACCATCAAGCGGACCGTCATGTTAAAGAAAAACGTCATCAACATCATCGAATTAGCTTCGGTTTTATCAAATTAATGCCCCGCCGCTGTTTTGTAATTCAGGTTGAAATGCGTTAATTTCAGTCATTACGATCAAAACAGTAGTAAAGGACCCGTTGCTCATATGCCACTCTCTATTCTCATAGCCGACGACCACCAGCTTGTCCGGAAAGGACTTCAGATGGTCGTCAAAGAAGTCCTGGGATTCAGCGTGGCCGTAGAATTTGCCGAAACAGGGCGGGAAGTGATCGAGAAGATCAACCGGCAAGAGTTCGATATGCTCGTTACCGACCTGAACATGCCGGAAACCAATGAACTGGCGCTCATCCCCGATATTTTACGCATCCGGCCGAAGCTCAAAATCCTGGTCGTCACCATGAAGCCCGACAAAGTATTCGCTGCTCGCTTCTTTCGCGAGGGCGCGCTCGGGTACGTAAACAAAACGGAGCCGGATCAGGTCCTCGCCGAGGCAATTCAGGTCGTTAGCCAGGGGCGCAGGTACATTTCAAGATCCCAGAGCGAGATTTTCTCCAACGCATTGATCGGCAATGCGGCCAATACACCGTTCGACAAGCTTTCAAAACGGGAATTTGAAGTTGCACTGCTCCTGCTCAAAGGGTACGGCGCCCTGGAAGTAGCCAATGCGCTGTCCATCAGCGCCTCCACAGCCAGTAGTTTCCGCTGCCGCGTTTTCGACAAGCTGGAAATCAAGAACCTGCTGGAACTGAACCATCTTGCACAGATGTATCAGATTGAACCAGATTTTGAAGGAGAATCGTAAACGTGCTGCCCTTGCCGGGTTGACTCGTGATCGAAATGCGGCCGTGAATGTAATCGAGCATGGTGTGGATCAGCAGACTCCCCGTGCCGCGATTGCCTGTTTGCCTGTCGCGGCTCATAAACAGGGCGATCTGGTCCTCGTTCAGCCCCAGGCCGGTGTCGCTTATCGAGATCAGCAGCTGCCCGTTCTCCTCCCGGCATGAGAGGGTGATTTCCCCGTCGGTCGTGTTTTTGTTAGCATTGTCGATCAGGTTACGGATAATCACAGAAAGGATTTGATAATCCGAAATGCATTCCAGATCGGTGCGTACAATGGTGAGCCGGTTATGGTTCACTTTGAACAGCTCCTTATAAAGCGAAGCAATCTCCTCGAACAATGCATTCAGCGGAAACAGGTTCTTGCTGATCTTGAATCCCTGCTGCTGCGTGCTGATCCACATGAAAAACTGCTCGGTAAAGCCCAGCAGGTTTTGTGTGCCCATATGCAGGTCGCCCAGATACGCGTCGAGGTCCGCTGGCGTGATATGCTTATGGTTTTTCAAAAGATTGCCGCTGATAAGTGAAATGAACCGTAGCGGCGACCGCATATCGTGAAGCACCATCGTAATCACATGATCTTTGAACCGGTTGCTTTCCAACAAAGCCATTTCCGATTTGGCCAGGTCGTCGACCGCGCTTTTCAGCTCGCGTGTCCGTGCGGAAATGACATTTTCGAGCTCCTGGGCTTCCTTTTGCAACTTGGTGAGCCTTCTTTTAAACAGCAGGTAACCAATCCCAACCGACAAGCAAATACAGAACACGTAAAACCACCAGGTGTTATAGAACCATGGCTGCACTTCTACGGGTAAAACCAACTGCGCCTTATTGTCGGGGGTATATGCGCCGTTCCTCCTTACCAATAGCTTGTAATCTCCCGGAGGAAGGCTTGCGATCGTTACCTCTCCATTCTTCTCCACTTTATGCCAGTCGGCGTCCAATCCAGCGACCTGGTATTCAAGGTCGAGGTTCTCCGCGTTGCCGAAATACGGGGATGAAACATGAATGGAGAGTCGCTTGAAGTCGGGCGACAGGGTGATGCCGTTGATATTGAACGGAATGGAACGGCCTTTTACTGTCAGGCTATCGGCAAAAATAGCCTTGTCGGGGTAGTAGGGTTTTATTTTATGGGGATAAAACCAGACAAGCCCTTTCATAGAAGGGAGCGACAGGAGACTATCCTTTAACCAAAGGTAGGAAGGGTCGCAGCCGCCATTGAATTCATTCGTTGGAAGGCCGTCGGTACGGTCGAAGCGGAAAAAATTGACCTTATCCAACCGCCTTTCCGCGAATGCCTGCAACTCGGTTTTCCTTACCTTAAAGAGGCCATTATTGCTAGGCAACCAGAAAAACCCAAGGCCGTCTTCGATAAATGAATGAACGGTGGTAAGCGCCTGCCGCGGCCCGGCCGGCATGTGATAAAGCTTTTTGTTTTGTAAAAGATAAAACCCCTTTCCATAACTGGATATCCATATTTTATCGGCTGTTTCCGCGTACACCGTCCGTATCGGCATGGATTCCAGCACCGACTTATCTATCCGGTTCCGCTCATAATCATACCATTTCAGCCCTTTTTCAGTACAAACCAGGAAATAAGACGGGCGGATCTGTTTGGCGAACAGGATATTAGCCTTTTGAGGAAACTTTTTGTATCCTACCGCATGGTCGTTCACGAGTTTGCCAAATCCATTGGCCGTAGCAAAAAAATACTGCCCTCCGGAGGCATGGCTCATGTGGATCACCGAGTGTTCCGACGCAACGACCTGGCTTCGCCCACTTGCAATGTCCAGCTTGCGAAGTTTATAATTTTGCTCATAATATAATTGCCCGTTACCCGGAGCGAAAAACCAGGAGCCGATACCGGGATCGAATGGCAATGACCTGGGCGGACGCTCGGTCGATATCAGCATATTTTTGACAATGAGCTGGTCATCGCCAACCCTGGCCTGGGCATAAAGGCTCTGATCGAGAGCCCCGGATGAAAACGGTGGAATAACAAATTGCTTTTTACGGACGACAAACAGTCCGTCGGTCGTTGAACCGAGGTAATAAGCCCCTTGCTCAGGTACGAAACGAACGCAACTCAGAAAAGGTACATGAATACCTTCCAGCTGGATTTCTGAATCGAGTCGACCATTACGAAGAACTACCTTATAGAGGGTCTCCCCCGCATAAGCGTAAAATCCGTCGGGACAAGGAAAGGTGACAAAATCTCCGGCAAGAAAGCGGTCATCCGAAGCCAGGGGCCCGCTGATTGAAGTGTACTGTGGTATCAGACGGCCATTCTTCCACGCCTCAACCTGGTTCCCGGTTAAAATACACGCCAGAAATTCCCCGGCAAACAAAGCATATTGTGGTTTCCGACCGGTATAGTCCCTGATTTTCGACGGCGCTTTCAAATCTGCCGACAAATAAAGCAGGCTTTCTTCATTCCTGAGGTAAACTTCGTTGTTGGAAATGCTCGATGAAAAAAGGAATAGTTTAGGCCCCAGATGATTATAAAAATGAGCCAACTTGCGGCACATTTCATTATCCGTCACCGCTACCCCTTGCCGCCCCACATGCACCGACCATGCCGGGCGCAAAACGGGTGCCGGCCCCATATGGCTGGCCGAAACCGCTATTTTGACAATCTGCCCCCCGTACAGTCTCGCAAACAGTGTGCCGCGCGCGTCGTTCGTGAGCCCTTCTACCCGTGCTGATTTCGATCCCGGCAACTCCGAGGTACCGTATGTGACAAAACGCTGCCCATCGTAACGAACCATTCCCATTTCCGTCGCAAGCCAGCAATAGCCCCATTCATCGAAAGCGATGTCTTTGACGCTGTTCTGAGGAAGACCGTTGTCGGTATTGTATTGTAAGACAATATGGCCGTCCTGCTGCGCGAAGGCGGGAAAATCATGCAGTATGAGAAAAATCAACGCGATCAGGAGGATTCTCATAGTTCAATTCTATTGTGGGTCGAGGGCTATTTACCCTCAAATTACTAAAATATACGTTTTCCTGACAATTACTACTTTTATTCATAGAAGTACTACATAGACCTTCACTCCGAACAATATCCACATCTAATCGACAGCTACAAAAAACAACAGGTCTTTTTTGTAGAAATTTTTCTAGTTGTGCCGTCTTCGTCGGGTACAACAAATCCATCCCCAAGTCCTGACCTTTCGGGTAAGAAATATTTCGATTACCTCTTTACCTCGGCCATTGGTCCAGGCCGGCTTTATCAACTTTAACTTCTAAATATTCTTACATGCGAAGCGACGCCACGTTAGAAGATCTCGCTTTTACAGTTCAGGACCATAGCGGCGTACGCATGGCGGTTACCCAGGCCGGCCTCGTCGGGATCGGAACCGGCGTTACCGCCCCCAACTCCCGCCTGCAGGTAGCGGGCATTACGCGTGTGACGCCCGCAGGAGCGCTCACGGGCTCGATGATCCTTGGCACTTCCAATGAGGACGGCGTGGAGCTCAACCCCGCTGGTACGCTGGCCGTGCAGCGCTCGTCGGTGGGCGCAAACCTTTACCTGACGAAGGTGATCGGCGGCGGCGATGCCTTGAACTGGCAGATCTTCAACCGCTCGGGCAATACCATCGGCTCGATCAGCAGTCCGGCCAACAACGTGAACTCCGTCCAGTACAATACCACCTCGGACATCCGCCTTAAAGAAAACATCGGCAAAACCAGGTATGGCCTGGCCGATCTGATGAAGATCCGCGTGGCCGATTACAACTACAAAATTGACGAGAAGAAAAACCGCCTTACCGGTTTCCTGGCGCAGGATCTTTACAAAATCTTCCCGAATGCAGTGACCGTGGGAGGCAAAGATCCAAAAACAGAGCCATGGCTCGTGGATTACGGAAAAGTGACCCCGCTCATCGTGAAGGCGGTTCAGGAACAACAGGCGCTTATAGAGCAGTTACAGACACAAGTAGCCGAGCTCAAAGCGAAAAATGCGTCGCTCACCGCAGAATTCTCCGGGAAAGCGCTTTCGCAGGAAGAAATCACATCCCTGCGCAGTCTGCTGAAAAACGCTTCGGGCGATAGTGCTCCCCGCACCGCTATTGGTAAATAACCCTCCCCTGTATCATGAAAAGAGCAACTTACTCAGGATCATGGATGCATCGCGGTGCATTCCTTGCCTTGCTCGCCCTGTCGGGGACGGTGCAGGCCCAGCAGGGCAGTTCGGGCAATACCTATATTTTCGGAGGGGCCCAGATGACCTTCTTCGGGCCACACGACTTTGTGAATGGAGGCAGCAGCGCATTGCCGGGCATTATCGGCACGGTGCGGACAGATCCCAACGGTGTCCTTAATTTTGCAGCAACCGCCTCGCATACCGGCGCGTCCGATGCCGCGCATGTGGACGGGTACGTACGGAAATATGGGACTTCGCAGTTTGTATTCCGGTGGGCGACAATGGTTTCTACGGCCCGTTTGCGGCAGCCGGCGACGCCACCGACGGCGCCTACTACCATTCCGACCCGACTTCGGCCATCACCGACGATCTCGGAGGCGGCAATTACCCGGCACTTCCGGCCGGTGGGCCCTTTCCATCGGCCACATTCGAGGCTACTTTACAGGCCGTCAGCACGATCGAGTATTGGGATATAAACGGTACGAACACAACATCCATAACCCTTACCTGGGATGCCGGCAGTAATATCTCCGGCCTCACCACCGCACAGCTCGATAAGTTGACCATCGCGGGCTGGAATGGCTCTCAATGGGTACCGATAGCCTCCAAAGTGGACGCAACTTCGCTATTGGGCGGGGCCAGCAGCTTCATAGCTGGTTCCATCACGACTCTCAGCGGATTAGCTCCCAACAGTTACGCGGCCTACACATTTGCCTCACGCGTTACGCCATTGCCCGTCACGTTGGCCGCTTTCGATGCGAAACCCGAAGTCCACACGGCCTTGCTGACATGGGTTACCACCGAAGAGGCCAACAGCGACCGCTTCGAAATCGAGCGCAGCATCGACGGCAGGGCCTGGGCGGTGATCGGCACTGTAAAAGCAATGGGCGAAAGCATTGTGCGTAAAGAATATAGTTTTACCGACGCACAGCCTTCCGCTGCCAGGAACTTCTACCGGCTCAACATGCTGGATCGGGATGGTTCACAGGCGTATAGCCGCATCAGACTGGTCGAATGGCAGGGTGCCGGGCAATGGGTATTCCCCAATCCGTCGAGCGGACCCGTGTACGTAAGCAATCCCGCGGGCATTACCCGCATCATGCTGACCGACCTTTCCGGCCGCCTTCGTCGGGATGTGAGCGTCGCTGCTGACGGCCAGCTGGATATCCGAAACATACCCGGCGGCACGTACCTGCTGAAAGTGAGCCGCAAGGACGGTACCGAAGCTGTCAGCCGCTTCTTCCTTCGGAAATAAAACAAAAAAGGTCTGTAAGATTAGATTACTTACAGACCTTTTGCTACTACCATTTTAACCTATTGCCAATTAATTTTTATTGAATCGGGTGTTTTGCACCACACCATCGGCCGATTCCACTTCCACTACATACGTCCCCGCACGCAACGGCCTGATCCCCGGCACCGAAATCACTTCCGCCGGATTAGTGTAGCTTCTGGAAAGCATACATTTGCCGTTCATATCCACGAGCCGCACCATCACCTTACCTTCCAGCGATTCCCCAAGTTTGATATTCAATTCATCCGCGCCCGGGTTGGGATAAATGTTAATGCGTGATTTGGCATCGTCCGCATTCCGGTAATTCACCTGCCTCACCGCCGACCGCTCGTTCCGGCCATCGAAATCGACCTGTTTCAAGCGGTAATAATTGATTGCACCCATCACCGGCGCGAGGTCGTGGTAGCCGTAGCTTTGCTTTTTGGAAGAATCCCCCGCACCAGCCACTTTACCGATTACATTGAATGTCTTACCGTCGGTACTACGCTCGATTACAAACTCCTTGTTGTTGGTTTCATCCAAAGTTTTCCATTGCAGCAACGTGCCCGTATTCGACTTTTGCGCCGTGAATCCGACGAGCTTCACGGGCAAGGTGGTATTGGTAAACTCCACAATGGCGGCGTCTGCGGCTGGTAGGGTAATTGAAAATGTGCCTTGCACATGCGCTGCCGTTTGGCGGGCGTTCTGGGCGCCACTAAAAAGCTCCCGGGTCGAATAATTAGCGGATCCGCTCATACCTGCCCTTTGCAAATCGACATTGAAGGTTTTGGCCGAGCCTCCGTAGTTGAAAATCGCGAGGTATGACTTGTTACCCGTATTTTTCACAAACACCTCATTGGCCTGGTTTCCCGTATTTCCTTCCAAAGGCGTGAACACCGTGCCGCTGGCCGCGAGGCCGAGCAAGTCTTCGTTTTGCAGGAGCGTTTGTGCCTTGGTAGTCCATGCACCGGTCGTCGAGAAATCGTCGCCGGTAATGAGCGTACCGGTCACGATGCCGGATGCGAAGCGGGCGCGGTTTTCGCCATCAGTCTGCGTCCCGAACACCAGGTGATCGGCGTCGAGGTAATTATAAATGTGTTTCTGCCACCAGCCGTAAGTGGTGCTGTTTAAGGTATATGCCGTTTCGTTAATATCCTTGTACGCATCACACGCGATCCTGCGCATGTGTGCATAGCGCCCGGTGGCGAGGTTGGGCGAAATGGCAGCGTACACGAGCATTTTGCCATCGAGCTGGTCGGTCAGGTACTCCATTCCTTTTCGGTAGGCCTCCATACCCGTGTGAATGGTATTGTCGTAATAGCTATCCGCTTCGAGCGATGCATGCCCTAAGAAATCGATTTTAATCATTTCAAAACCACAGGCAATAAACTTCCCGATTACCATTTGCAGGCGTGCTTTGGTACCCGGGTGGGTAGGGTCCAATGCATAGGCGCCGTCCAGTTCGACGGGGCTGCCGTTCACTTTCGTCCAGGCGTCCTGGTAGTTGTAGGTACTGCCTTCCATTTGCCGCGCAAATTTGCCCCAATCCACAAAAGGCGCCCAGTAAATGCCCGGCTTGAAACCCTTGCTTTTACAGTAATTGGCAAATTCAGTCAGCTCCGAAAAGTTGCCGTTCAGGCCGCCGCCCGACATATTGTCCCAATACGAATCCAGGTCGATGTAAAGCGTATTATCGCTGTTCCGGAAATCGGGGACGCCGGTAGAGAAAAAATCCACGACAGCTTTGGCTTTCGGCAAATTAATCGACGACTGGATAGCGCCCCAGCTGTTCCAGCCGAAAGGCGTGCCGGCGGTCCAGTTGAAAATGTAGCGCGGCTCGGCCAATGCATTCGCCTGGCCATAGGTATCGAAGCCCGCGCGCCAGTCATCACGGTAGCTCACGAGAATGCGCGGCGAGCGGCAGGCGGTTTGCCCCACCGACACCCAGCCGTGGCCACGTTTGTCGCGGGTAACACTCTCCTGCGTCCAACCAGCCACCACCGCCACATAGTTGGTCGTGCCCCTGCCCTCACCTACGAGGTTCACGCCCGTTTTCCAAACCGAATGCTCCACCGAGCCGATTACCAGACCCTTCCGGTTGGCATTATCATAAATCGCACCCGCTTCCGAGCTGAAAAAGTTGGCATACCGCACTTCTTTCGCATCATACCGAACCCAGGCATCATTGTCGAACGGCACAAACAATGCGCGGCGGTCGGTATTAGACTGAATATCCACGAAATTGGACACCAGCGGGGCCATTTTGTAAGAATTAGACCCATTGCCGGTCAGTACCAGCTCCGTAAAAAAATGCTCTTTGCCGGGATAAGTATAAAACACCTGCTGCATACCAATCGCACCGCTTTTGGTCATGGTAATCACGTGCTTCGTACCGCTGCCGAATGCGTCGGTTACAGGTGTCGACGAGTAAGTACGCTCCGTAAAGCCGGTGCTCTGGTGCACCTGATCCGAATTAGCGTTGGAAGTGGCTTCTCCAATTACTTTCACATTATTAAAATACACCGAATAATGCCCGTTAGCGAGGTCATAATCGATCCGGTTGTTGGCACCGAATGCGATACTCTGGACATTCGGCGTGTTAATCGGCGAGAATGCGATCTTGTCGATATTCGGGCCGTAGTTGTTCGGGTTATCGAGGCGGATACTGTTGCTGCCTGCATTCATTACAATGCTTACAGTAATCGCCGCAGGCGTTGACCAACCGCCCGATGCCGGGCAGGAAATGGCAATGGGCGTGCCCCCGTTCGGCGTGGCATTGATCGTACGTGGGTCGCCGGTACTGTACGTGACTGTGAGATTGTAGGTGCCGGCCGCAGCCACATTCACCGGGATCACCACGGCCCCATTGCCGAGGTTACCGACCTGGCTGCCGCCCGAGCAGCTTCCGCAGCTCTGGATATCGGCACCATTGGAAAGTACGCCACTTTCCGCTTCAAAGCTTTGTGCGGAAGCACTCGCCTGCGCGAGCATCCATGCACCGAGGCAAAGTGCTACCCCGCTGCCGAACGGGCGGCCTAGCGCCATCCCGTTCAGCATT
>DATMSL010000786.1:0-3225 GCA_035565435.1 Dyadobacter sp.
ATCCGGATTTATTTCATAGGGAATGCCTTCCGGATAGTTTTTAAGCCATGGATAGGTATCCTTCGAGATCGAGATCATAATTTCAGAGCAAAGGGTAAGAATGACTATTTGTGAATTAAGATAATCAATTAAGCCAAAAAAATATCGAACCAATCCAATTTATTTTTGACCTTAAAAGCCCGCGAATTTGTGTTAAATCGCCGGCATTATGCTTACCGCCGGCTAATTTCCCAACGCCAGAGTAACCCTTCGTCGGGGTCATTGACATCTTCGATCTGGGCAAAACCCAGCTTTTCCAGAATGTGTCCGGAAGCATTCTCTTCCGCCAGCGTGTGGGCGATCACCTTGCGTACGGACGGGTGCTGAAACGCGTGATCCATCAGACCTTTGGCCGTTTCGGTGCCTAACCCCTTCTCCCGATATGACGGAATGATTTCATAGCCAATTTCTACTGTGCCATTCGGGTCGGGCTCTCCCTTGTAGCCACAGGAGCCGATCAGCATGTTATCAGGGACGTGTATAATAAGGTAAACCCACCAGTCACGCAATGGCGGGTGGGCTTTCCAGCGGTGATAAGACGGGGTGAAAGTATCGCGGAAATCCGTCCATTTTTTAGGGACGTTTACGCCCATAACACGGGCTAATGTATTGTTTCCCATGCGGATAGCGTCGTAAAGCGTATCGTCGCAGGAGATAATTCTTAAATGGGGGGTCAAAATCATAATAAAGGAAATGAGCCCCCCAATTTAAGAAACTATAAATTGTTTTCGTCAAAGCGGTCGGTGATTGCCTTGCGGATGGCCTGGTGCGGGCGCATTCCGGTGCTGCGCGTACGCGGCACGGCGCGATCGGCGGAGGCATTCGATTTGGCGCGCAATGCGAGGTTAGAAACCGTCAGATGACTGTTGCGCCAGGCGTCGTATTCTTCCTCGTTCATCACGTCGCGGGTAACCTGTCCGTGTGCATAACCGTCTCCGAACGATTGAATGCGGCTGTCGGTCAGCGCTTGCTTACGTTCATTTTCCAGCGCCTCTATCTCGGCTCTGATTTTCGCTTCCTCCGCTTTCAGCTCTTCCAGTTTAGGCAACAGCTCGATTTCGTTTTCCAGAACGGTTTTCTGGGTCATATGCTGCGTAACAGTCTGCTGCAAAGGCTCCATTTGTTTCAGGATCCGCTTTCTTCTTCTGCGGAGGCGCCATAGTTTCGGATCGACTTGTAACCAGCGGTACCAGAAGCCTTGCAGCACCGGCAACGCCATACCCAGCGACACCGCACCCGCGATCGCGAACAGCACGCCACTCAATACGAACGACAGCAACGCCCATGGGCTGTTTACGAGGTCGAGGTTCAGTTGATCGGAGTTTTGTAAAGCCTGCTCGATTTTCTTGGTCAATGCAGGGCTATCCACCGGCGCGCCGGTCAAAGGGTCCACCGCATTCAATTGCAGGTTTTTAACCGATTTGTTGATCGCCTCTTTCAGCTTGTCCGTGCGGTAGGCTTCATAACGGAACCAGCCGAGCACGATCAGCGTCACGATCGCGAAAATGGATAGTACCAGCTTAAACCCGGCGTACCGCGATTTCGCTTTCGGAGACTCGTCTTTGTGGTAAGGCTCTTCCACTAAGCGGTCGTAGGCAGGTTTCAACAACACCGAAAGCATCGCCAAACCGATCGCAAATGCCCAGGCCTCGTTGGAGTTCCGGATGTTCAATGCATACGCTACGATTTCGTGGGAAATGATAAGGTCACCGGCGATGAATGAAATACCGGCAGCCAGGAAGATCAAACCGGCAATGAGTGAATAGGAAGGTGCTTTTTCCGCACGTTTTTCTTTCAGCTCCTCCGTCTGCGCGTCGATTTCGTTGATCGAGCGTTCCATGTCCTTCATTTGCGTAGCTGCATTGTTGAGGCCCATTACCTCGTTTTGCAGTCTTCCGTACGTAGCTTTGTGTTCTGTCAGCGCCTGCTGGTTCCGCGACCGCGTTTCTCCGAGCTCCTGTTTCTTCTCGTTGAGCCGATCCTGGATCCAGTCGTGATTTACATTGCTAGACAAATAATTCTCATATACTTCACGGTCGATACCTTCCATTCCACGCGTATAGCCGTGTTGGTAATCTCCGTTTTCATTTAGATTTTGCTCGTTCATGATCCTATTTAGGGTTGATCGAATGTGAGTTAAGGTAAAAAACCGCGCCATCGGCGCACCGTCTGATCATCTTTCCGCCACTATTTGCCCTTCTGGATCAGGTTAAGCTGCCGGGTTGTCAGCTCGTTTTTCATGCGGCGCGCGAGGTAAAATTCGCTCTCAAAAAGCTTGATTAGCATGTCCCGCTTAGCAAAAAGGCGGTCGCGCTCGGTCTCGGCGTGACTCTGCTCACGGAGTACCTGCCATTTATTTACACGCAGGTTATCGATCTCCTCCTGCAATGTCTGGCATTCCGACTCCCAGTTGTAGTTATTTTCAACAAAATCCTGGCGGTCGCGGCGAATATTTAACCAAACTTGCAAGTCATTGCGCAGCACGGTAATGTTGCTGAGCAGGAGTTTTCCCGCAAAAAGGAAGAGAAAAAATACGAAAACGAACAGCGCAAATGCCTGCCACCAAGGCTGGTAGGTGATCACATTCGCAAACACGAACAAGGCAGATGCGAACGGCAGCCCTATTTCTTCCAGCAGCGATTTCCACGTCACTTTCGAATCGGTATCGTGGAAAAGCGAAATGCGGCCGAACAAGCTGAACATCCCCGCCAGAAATACACCCAGCGCGATCCACGAATTATCAGCAAATGCCGGTTTCAGCGACTCGCGGATCAAAAAAAAGTTACCTACACACATGGCCGCGCATAGCGTAATGCCTATGAGCGTACGCGGGAGGTGGTGCTCGCCTTCTGTACGGGAGCCAGGTGTTTTCAGTCGTTCCTGCAATTCATCAATCCGGTTTTGTTTCTGACCGATGAAAAGGTTCAGCTCTTGAATGCGCTCGTTATGTTGCTCGATATCCGCGATGTGCGATGCGGCCAGGTTCGAGAAGTATTTGTGAATAATGTCGGTTTTCTCGTGCGGATCGGACTCCGAAAGGCCGAAAAGCACACCCTCATCGCGCAATGTGTCCTCGTCTTCGAGCCAGTAAGGAATAGGAACCTCCACTCTTTGTGGTTCCGTATTTTGCGGAAGAGGCATAGGCGCCGCCAGCTGAGGCGCCCCCGGCTGAGGCGCGGCCTGCAT
>DATMSL010000787.1:0-6009 GCA_035565435.1 Dyadobacter sp.
TCGTACCATATCCCTTTATAACGTTGAAGGAAAATTTATCGTTTAGAAAAAATACGGCGAAGCCATGAATCCTGCGGCGGCCAGCACTGGTTTTGGGATTCGGGCGGCCTGCGGAAAAGTCCTCCCGAAATGCCGAAATACAAATTGAACGCCCTTGGGTTGCCAATATTCAGCAAGCCGGTAAGGTGGTCGGTGCCGATCCACAGCGGGCCAATGCGCCCGGCAAGCCCGATCGCCGGAGTGCGATAGCGGTTCATGAGCGACAGCGGTACCGAAATTTCGTACCATTTGTGTTCATAGCGGGGGGTAATGCCAATATAAGATTCTGCCTTCATGCCAAATGCGCCCTGCGGAACGAGGTTCTGCACCCAAAGACCATTGACATACACATTCGGCTTTACATTATAATCTACACTCGCCTGGAATGCCATTGGCAATACCGATTTGAAATTCGGTGCAATGGGTTGCCCGCCGTCCAGTGAAGAGTTGATCGCGTTGAAAATGCCTTCAGAGCCTTTGAGCTTCTGGAATGTGTCGTACCGGAATTCCTTGTTTGTCGTATGGGTTTCCTGTTGCAGGATGTAAGCTGGGTTTTTGAAATGAACGCGGCCGATGTCCGTCAGCGAGACGGCTATGCGGTACAGGTATTTGTTCTTCGATGCGTCGCGTTTGCGTTCGCCTTTTTCGCGGTAAGTAGCCTTGTGAATGTCGGGCCGGTATTCGTAAACAGCCCCAAGGTCGAATCCCCAGCCGCTTCCCGGAGGCGCGCCACCAAGGAGCCAGGCAGGCGATGGTTTTATGTTCTGAAATCCCTCATCGCGCGTAAGCGCATAGCGTACGTTGATTTCATTCACACTGATGTACTGCCGCTTGTTCTCCCAGGCGGGGTCGGGCTGAATATCGTACGATGAATTTTCGATAATGGCGTGGGCATTGTAAAGGCCGATTAGCCTTTTGACCGTGACGCCTACTTTAAGAAAATCCGTTTCATCGTCGAAAACAGTGCCGCCTAATGTAAACGCAATCTCACCAAGCCCGTTCAAATGCAACTGACCCGACTGATGTTCATAGACCTGCTCCTGCAAATCCTTGAACTGCGTGGTTTTGCTGATTAACCGCGCCAGTGGCTCGGTTACCTGGGTAGTGTTGAGAATGTAGCGGGCCCGCGATGAAATTCCCACACCGATCCGGCCTTTGAACATATTGAACATGATCGACGGCAGGCGTGTGTCGCCACCGGCGTTCAGGTACTTCTTGTTGCCGTTCAGTTTTTCGCCCAGGTAGGAGCGGGGGAACAGCAACATGCCTCTTTCATTATAGTATTTGGCAGGCACGGTCCCGGTGAGCAGGCTCAGGAACGAATAGGGTGCCTCGTATTTGACGTGGTTGTTGGCGGTATAGAACTGCGTGCCGACAAGATTTACATATACGCTGTAACGACTGTCGGCCACAAATGCCGGATTATGGTACAATGCGTTCGTTCCGGCGAAATTGCTCATGGCGGTGCCAGGCAAATGCTGGGCTTGGGCTTTGATGGTTAATCCGCAGACCAGTCCTAATATGGATAACCAACTTCTTTGCATAGGGAACGTGATTCGGTGGGGTAGCCGACATTTAATCAGGTTACAAAGAAAACGCTAACGGCATTGACTTGCAACAATGTTTACTGAATGGGTAAAGAATATTCCATAACGTTGGGCGGCATGATTTTAATACGAAGGAAATGCGCAAACGGTTGCTCTATGGTAAATTGTCACCGTCAGCGATTTAGATCAGTTTTGACTTTTTCCGGGAAAGTAAACATAAAGTCGGGCGTAGGTGCTTGTTGGTATTTGTTTTGTTAATTCATACATTGACCATATATTGTTCTGTGAACTATCGGTATTGACTTATTCAAATTTTGAATTGTATGAATTTTTCATTTTCTAACTACCAAATAGAAAATTTCTTCGATGAGATGTTTACCGCGGGGGGCGAAATACGTCCGGGGTATGAACATTTAAAGAATAAATTTGAAAACCTGACGCATGAGGATTTGACCAATCGCCAGCTTGCCACCGAACGTGCGCTGCTATCGATGGGCATTACCTTTAATGTGTATTCGGAAGGCGAAGGTACTGAGCGCATTATGCCGATCGACATTATTCCGCGGGTGCTGTCGAACGCGGAGTGGGAATGGCTTGAAAAAGGGCTGAAACAGCGGATCAAAGCATTGAATATGTTTATCGACGATGTTTACAATGAGCAGAATATATTGAATGACGGCGTGGTTCCGCGCGAGCTGATCGAGTCGAGCAAATGTTTTCTCAAACCGTGCATTGGACTGAAGCCACCGAAGGGTATTTGGTGCCACATTACCGGTACCGACCTCATTAAGGGGGACGACGGTACGTTTATGGTGCTGGAAGATAACTTGCGCTGTCCATCGGGAGTCTCCTATATGCTGGAAAACAGGGAGTTGTCGAAGCAGATCTTCCCGGATGTGCTTGCGCGTACAGGTGTGAGGCCCGTATCCGACTATCCGACGCGCCTGCTGCAAATGCTGCAACACCTGGCCGACCGCCCTAACCCGACTGTGGCCGTGCTTACCCCCGGCATTTATAACTCAGCCTATTTCGAGCACTCTTACCTGGCGCAGCAAATGGGCGTGGAGCTCGTGGACGCGCGCGACCTCGTGGTTTCCGATGGTTATGTCAAAATGCGGACAACCAATGGCTTGCAGATCGTCGACGTGATCTACCGTAGGATCGACGACACATTCATGGATCCGGAATCGTTCAGCGAGGACTCGCTGATCGGTATTCCCGGCATTTTTGAAGTATACAAAAAAGGGCGCGTGGCCTTAGCCAATGCACCTGGCACGGGCGTGGCTGATGACAAGGTGGTATATGCCTATGTGCCGCGGATTATCAAGTATTACCTCGGAGAAGAAGCGATTATTCCGAATGTGAGAACTTATATCTGCGGCGAAGAGGATGATATGAACTATGTTCTTGAGAATATTTCACAATTGGTTGTAAAAGAAGCCAATGAGGCCGGTGGTTACGGAATGCTAATCGGGCCTAAGGCGACGGAAGAAGAGCACGAACTTTTCCGGCAAAAAATAAAGGACAACCCGCGGAATTATATTGCCCAACCAACGATTTCTCTATCAAGAGTGCCTTGCATGATCGAAGGGCACGCAGAAGGGCGGCATGTTGACCTCCGGCCTTACATATTATATGGTGACGACATCAGTGTAATCCCCGGCGGGCTGACTCGTGTAGCATTACGCAAAGGATCGCTGGTAGTGAACTCATCGCAGGGGGGCGGGGGAAAAGATACGTGGGTATTGTATTAAGTTATCATTAACAGTTACTGGCAGTCTGTTCATGATAACGGTTTATGTATTGGTTTGATAAACCTTGTTTGAACTGCCTGGATTTGAATAGTCAGTAACTTAAATGATTTAACAATGCAACGCCATATAACCGGATGGTTCAGTCCGGCGCTTAACAAAGAAATGGAAATTGCCGTTTACGGGCATTACGGAGTTGCACTTCTGATGATCCCTACCGCGGCCTCCGATTACCTGGAATACGAACGAAATGGATTGATCGACGCTATTGAGCCTTACATCTATTCCGGAAAGGTAAAAGTGTATTGTATCAATAGTATTAATGGAGAAAGCTGGCTGAATCCTTATATGCATGGCTATGATAAAGCAGTGCGGCACCAGGCGTTCAACGATTATGTGATCAAGGAGGTAGTGCCGTTCATTAAGGAAGATTCCAGCCCGACGAATGAGATCATTGCCGCTGGCGCTTCGTTTGGCGCATTGCACGCCGCTAACCTGTTTTTCAAACACCCCGACTACATTCACGGGGTGATTGCAATGAGCGGGTGCTACGACCTGAGCGTGTACACCGAGGGCTATTACGATGATAATGTGTATTTCAACTCGCCGGTGCATTACCTGCAGAACCTGAAAGCCGAATGGCACCTGCAAATGTACCGGGATAGCCGCCACATTCATTTCGTCACGGGCTCGGGTGCATACGAGGTGCCGGATTATTCGAGGCATATTTCCTCGATCCTGGCTTCGAAGAATGTGCCGCATGAGCTGGATATATGGGGAAGCGACATTCCCCACGAATGGTGGGCATGGAAGAAAATGCTTCCCTATTACCTCGAAACGAGATTTTGACATTGGCATAGAAAGCGAAAGCCCTGAAATGATCACATTCCAGGGCTTTCGCTTTTTTAATATTGCTGATCAGGCTCCTTCGAACTGGCGGAGGAATCTTACATCGTTTTCTGTAAACAAACGAAGGTCGTTGATACCGTAGCGCAGCATCGTAATCCGCTCGATACCCATTCCGAATGCAAACCCGGTATATTCTTCGCTGTCGATGCCGCAGTTTTCCAGAACGTTCGGATCTACCATCCCCGACCCGGCGATTTCCACCCAACCGGTATGCTTGCAGACATTGCAGCCTTTTCCTTTACATATAAAGCAGGAAACGTCGATTTCCGCACTTGGTTCGGTGAACGGAAAGTAGGAAGGGCGCAGGCGGATCGTCGAATCCTTGCCAAACATCTCTTTCGCGAAGTGATATAATGTATCTTTCAGGTCTTTGAAGCTCACATTTTTATCCACATAAAGGCCTTCAACCTGGTGGAAGACGCAATGCGCACGGGCAGAGATAGCCTCGTTCCGGAAAACGCGGCCTGGCATAATGGAGCGGATCGGCGGTTTCTGGCGTTCCATCAGGCGCACCTGCACGTTGGATGTGTGCGTACGCAGTAGGACGTCGTCTTTTACATCGCCTTCGCTTTTGGAAATAAAGAAGGTATCCTGCATTTCACGCGCCGGGTGGTTGTCGGCAAAGTTCAATGCGCTGAAGTTGTACCAATCCTTCTCGATTTCAGGTCCGTACGACACATTGAAGCCCATGCGTTCGAAAATCTCGATGATCCTCCGGCGGACGATAGTTAGCGGGTGGAGGCTTCCCTGTAAATTGGGCGTTACGGGCAAGGTCAGATCGATCAGCATTTCTGGATTGCTGTCTGCCGAACTTTCCAGTGCTGTCTGAAAATCCTGAAAACGCGTTTGCGCCAGGTTTTTAAGCGTATTCAGTTCTTGCCCCACGGCCCGGCGATCTTCCTGGGGAATATTTTTAAGGTTATCAAAAAGCTCGGTTACCGCGCCTTTCTTACTGATATATTTCAACCTGAAAGCTTCCAGCTGCTCCCTGGTGCTGACGGTTGCCTGTTCGATTTCAGAAACTAACTCCTTTACCCGCTCGGTAATCATAAAAGCTTGTTGTTATTGGTGACTTACGCCGCGTCCGTTGCGGCAGGAGGCCCTTTTCGAGAGCCCCGAAATTCCTGCAAAGATAACGAAAGTTAGCTCGCAGGCGGAAGTGAAATGGTGTAGTTACGTTTATTGGGTTGGTTTGTTGGAAAAATCCATGTTTTTGAGACTACGTAAAATTACGCATTTTACTAAGTTTGCTTACGTCATTTTGCATGTTACTTAATTGTTAATTGTCTGATTTTGTGATAGTTAAATGCATGTGCGTACTTTTACGTATTTTCTGAACACTACGCGATGTGCTAATTTTGAAACAAGAAATCACAACAATATTAGCGTAGTTACCATGAAAAATTTTCCAAGCTTTACTCGCCCCAACTCGTCAGAGAGATCCTACAACGAAAGCCGTTCTTACATTTCGGTTCAATCGATGGGTAGAACGATCTTCTTGACACCCGACGTAATCACTTTCCTTGAAGGTGAAGGTAACTACACATTCATATACACGAACAACGGGAAGAAATACCTGGTCTCGAAGACATTGAAATCTCTTGCAGAGCAGTTGAGCGCCAAATTTCTTCGCGTACACAAATCATATCTTGTAAATGCTGACTATGTCGTAGAGCGTCTCGAAGACGACCGTATGCTGAAACTTTCATGCGGTAAAGAGGTAGTCGTATCGCGCCGGAAAATCAAAGAGGTATCTGGTCTTC
>DATMSL010000788.1:0-1649 GCA_035565435.1 Dyadobacter sp.
GTTGGCACTATCGACAGAGATATACGCTCAGCGCAGGTCTGTGAAAAATGAGGACACCGAGGAGACCTATAAATCATTTACCTCTGTGGGTATTACCACCAATACCAACTCCGGGATTCTCGGAGGTGCGGTTTTTCGTCAGTCGTCGGCTTTGGGTTCCAAAATGTTTGGCAAGAACGCATACCGCTACCTGGCGCTCGAACTGGTGAACGTAAAACATCCTAAGGAACTTTCCACGCAGGATTTTGTGACTGGCGCACGGCTGGTTTATGGTAAACAAAACTACCTGTTTGTACTGCGCCCGGAGTATGGCCGTGAAATAGCGCTATTCAGCCGGCAGGACGATGAAGGTATTTCGATCAGCGGTATCCTGGCAGCTGGTCCGTCACTCGGCTTTGAAAAACCGTATATGGTTCAGTACCAGGGCTCCGACGGCCGCGTGACCACCGCGCCCTTCGATCCGAATCGCGCGGGCGACATTATCGGCGCAGGCAGTTTTTTCCAGGGATTCGGAAAGTCTAAAGTGGTGCCAGGGCTTCATATCAAGACTGCTATGAGCTTCGAACTGAGCGCCTTCCGGGATAATGTAACAGGCGTCGAGGTCGGTTTCATAGCCGAAGCATTTTCAAGAAAAATTACAATTATGGCGGATGCGCAGAATAAGGCCTTTTTTACATCCGGATACCTGACCCTTTATTTTGGAAGTAAGAAAAGATAATTACCATTACAGATTAATATGATTGAATTGCCAGTAATACAATCGGAACGCAGAAAACGTCCCGATTGGCTCCGGGTTAAGCTCCCCGCAGGCCCTGAATTCAGGAAAGTAAGACAGCTGGTCGATAACTATAAACTCCATACCATTTGCGAAAGCGGAAGTTGCCCGAATATGGGAGAATGCTGGGGCGCCGGAACGGCGACCTTCATGATCCTCGGAAATGTGTGTACCAGAAGTTGCAGTTTTTGTGCGGTGGCAACCGGCCGGCCTAACGAATACGATACCGACGAACCACGGCGCGTGGCGGAGGCAATCAAGCTGATGCAGGTGAAGCACGCGGTGATCACGTCCGTGAACCGCGATGAACTGAAAGACAAAGGTGCGGAAATCTGGTATCAAACGGTTCGTCAGGTAAAGGAAAATACTCCCGAAACGACCATCGAAACGTTGATCCCCGATGTAAAAAGTAACTGGGATGCGCTGATACACATGATCGAGGCGGGCCAGGAGGTGGTATCCCATAATATGGAAACTGTGGAACGTTTATACCGTGCTGTACGCCCGCAGGCAAAGTATACCCGCAGCCTCGAACAGATAAAGCGGACGAAGGAATTCGGCCAGCGGACCAAATCGGGCATCATGCTCGGCCTCGGTGAAACCCAGGATGAAGTGTACAAAGCGATGGACGACCTGGCCGAAAATGGCCTCGACATCCTCACATTGGGCCAATACCTTCAACCAACCAAGATGCACCACGAGGTAATCGAATGGATTACGCCTGAAATGTTTGATAATTATAGGGAAGAAGGATTGAAACGCGGCCTGAAGTATGTTGAATCAGGGCCACTTGTACGTTCCAGCTACCATGCGGAACGCCATGTGAATGTGCCGATCTGAAATTGAAAGACCATTTAGCATAAAGTAAAAAAGC
>DATMSL010000789.1:0-5393 GCA_035565435.1 Dyadobacter sp.
GGTAATGCGCAATGATGAATTGGATTTTCTCGCTTTCAGACCACTCGTCTGGTATCCAGTTGATTTTCAGTCCGTCCTTTTCCATTTTTCTGAAAAAGGTCATCTGCCGCTTGGCGAACCGGTGGATTTCGGTTTCGAGCTTGGAATGCATTTCGTCAAAAGTCATTGCGCCGGTGAGGTACAGGGTTACATATTTGTATTCCAAGCCGTAGTAGATTAATGAATCGGGTGCAATTCCTTGATTTAAAAGGTTTTGTACTTCTTCTATTAAACCTTGCTTTAACCTGGTTATGAGCCGTTTGCTAATGCGTTCCCGCCGGGTTTCGACGGATGGGTTCAGGCCAAACAGCTGTGCCGGATAGGTAAAGGACGCTGCGCCAAAATCTATGTCTGTTTCAGGATGTTCGTTCAGGTAAGCGGCTATTTCCAAGGCGCGGATGAGTCTTTTGCGCGTAGAAATATCCGCTAATGCATGATAACGGGAGTCGGAGGCATGAAATCTAGCTGTTAATTGCCCGGTGGGAAGTAATTCCAGCTCCGTCCTCAGCAATTCATTCACCGGTACCGTATCGTTGGCGTGGCCTTTCAGCAGGGCATATATATAGAATCCGGTTCCGCCGCAGACGATCGGAACGTGCCCGTTGGCGAGTGTTTGCTGGTATGAATCGGCGAAATCGTGCTGGAAATCATTCACATTATACTTATCCCCGGCCTCGCGGATGTTGATCAGGTGGTAGGGAACCGGGATTCCGTTCACCACGTATTCTTCGAGGTCCTTGCCCGTACCGATATCCATTTGCCGGTATACCTGCCGCGAATCGGCACTGAGGATTTCGCCGCCGATCTCCTGCGCGACACGGGTAGCCAGACGTGTTTTGCCCGAAGCCGTTGGCCCAAGAATGACTAATAGCGGGGTTTCAGGACTCATTTGCATTGGTTTTAATGTCCCTCACATATTTGATACTGCCCAAATTATACACTGTCAGATACGCAACCGGCAGTTGCCCGTCAGCTTGTTCGGTTCGCTCGCGCGTGCGTACGCGATGCATATGCGTAACGTCCACACAGGCCTTGCGCGGGGGTATATTCCCTCTTTCCTCGAACCCGAGCCGCTTATAGCTCCGGCCATCGGACCATTCGAGGTCAGCGTAGGTCATGATATCGTCCGGCGCCTTTTCGCGGATGAATGCATTCAGCAGCTTATCCAGTGCGCCTACTACATTCGTGTTCAGCAGGCTCACGAACCGTATCAGTTCATGCGACCGGAATGGCTCGCCATTTTGCTCAAAAATGCGCGCGTTGCTGAAAGTAGCGACGGCCACCAGCAGCTCGGCTGCCGACGCGTCGAAAACGAAACCTTCCGGCAATACACGGTAATATCGTTTGGATAAGAACAACCCGTATCGGAATTTCGACATCGTGCTGCCATTCAAATGATTGGTTTCCAGGAATTGTGTCGTGGTGGCATTGTCGATTCTCCGTGCGAGCGTCAGGCGCGCAGGGATTTTGGCCGATTGGCCCAGCATGGCTGCCAGTCGCGATTGTACAATGCTTTTTCTGGATAACCAGTAATCTTCCCAAATCACCACCGCCGGAGTTCCTTTGCTCCGGGTAGTTTCCAGGTATTCTTTCAACTGGTTTAATAAGCTTGGATTATCGACTCTTTTCCATGTATCGAGGTTTACAGGGACCACTTTCATCATCACCCGCTCTCCCTCTACTACTTCCAGGACGGGCAATACAAAATCCGTCTCATTTACAGTATTGCATTGAAATGATATAGATTTCAGCCAGTTGCAAAGCTGTTCTGGAAATAATGTTGGTTCTGCCAAAGGGATGCTTGTAAATGAGCGGGCAAGTTAATGCCGGATTCGATCACAACAAAAAAACGCGCCGGGTGGCGCGTTTGAGATTTGAGTGCTTTGCAGAAAACTACTTGCCGCCCAGCCCGAATATGAGGCCGACGTTCACCCCGCCAAATTTCGAGGTCGATTCGAAGTCAATATTGTTGGGCGAGCCGGTTTCTGAATCATGGTTTTTGTTACCAAACACAAAGTGATAAATACCCTCTACTTGAATACCCAGGTTCCCGAACGCGAATACTACACCTGCTCTCGGCGCGGCGCCGAAGTTGCTATGTTTGGACGATTCCAAAACCGTTTCTCCATTCCATTTCGCTTTGTACTTCGAGAAATACACCCCGGCGTCACCACCTATGTAAGGACGGATGGCGCCTTCGGTGAAGAAATAATCGACGGTACCGGTCACGGGAGTGAGTGTTCCGGTGGTGCTCAGTTTTTGCCCGGCCACGTTATAGTCGCTGCCGTCGGCGTAGATTTTACCGGCAACCCCGACCGCGAATTGCGGAGAGGCAAATACACGAAGGTTCACGCCACCGCCTGCTACCGTTTTCGAATCTTCCACATTCGATTTGGCTATTCCGCCTTGTAAGCCGAGTGAGAACTGTGCAAAGCTGGCCGAGGTCGCGGTGACGATCAGAGCGAAAACTGCCAGTGACAGGATTAGTTGCTTTTTCATGTTGATGTACTAATTATGGTTGATAGTTTGGAAACAATGCATCCATAATCAGTCCAACACGGAAAAATTGCATTATCAAGCGGCTATTAAATTGTTATACAATCCATTATGGTGACAATCTATATTTAATGTACTATTTCAATACAGCCTGCTTCTGTGCAAAATATTCCTCATCCTGACGGGCTGCCTCCCAACCAATCAACGCCTTCTTACGTAAGCTGCCCCAGCGGTACTCGCCCAGAACGCCTTCTTTACGGATCACGCGGTGGCAAGGGATGATGTAGGCAATAGGATTGTCGCCCACGGCCGAACCTACCGCACGGACCGCTTTCGGATGACCGATACGCTCTGCGATTTGCTGATAGGTGGTCACCGCACCTTGGGGAATGCTGAGCAATGCCTCCCAGACTTTTAGTTGAAAGTTGGTGCCTTGTACGAGCAGCGGAAGCTTTTCGAGCGACTGCTGTGCAGGGTTGAAAATACGCTGTACATAGCCTGCCGTCACTTGATGGTCAGGACGGATAGTGGCGTAGTGCCATTTGCGGGCAAGTTCGATGAGTTGAAAGTCACGTGTGGCCTCGTCCACGAATGCCATGGCGCAAATGCCCCTGTCGGTGGCGGCGATGAAACAGTCGCCAAAGGGCGTCTCGTGAAATCCGTAATTGATTACCAGTCCTTTACCGGCACTTTTATATTCCTGCGGGGTAACGCCTTCGATTGAAATGAAATGGTCATACACACGGCTCTGGCTCGAAAGCCCGGCCGATTCGGCGAGCTCGGCGAGGTTGTTCGATTCCCGAATGCGGTCTTTGAGGTATCCTGCGGTAATGTATTGCAGGAACCGCTTTGGACTCACTCCAGCCCATTCTGAAAACATGCGCTGGAAGTGAAACTGGCTGATGCTGACCTCGTCGGCTACCTCATTGAGGGTTGGCTGTTCTTTGGCGTTAGCCACGATGTATTCGATGGCCTTGGCGATTTTGTCGTAGTTATAAGCTTGCTGGTCCATTGGATTTTTTAATTTGTTGATACAAATTTGGCTCGCTTTGCCCGGGTAGCCAACCCGAAACTTGCGCAGTATCTGCACCAGTTAGTAAGCCGGGCTGGCACCGTTTATGTATGCCGGTTTATATTCGCATCAGTTTTAAACCTCAACAGCAGCACGTTTCTTACAGCCATGAAATTACTTTTTGCCAGCCTTATAACCATACTGATAGCCTACAATGCTCATTCCCAAAACTTCAAAGCGGAGCTCCGAAAGCTCAACAGTCAAATCGAAGCGGCGTATAAAAACCGCAAGCTGACTGCCAACGAGTACGCCAAATTAAAAAAGGAGCGCAATGCAATTGAATTGACGATCGATAAAGCGCTGGCTGACGACGTCCTCACGCCGGATGAAAAGAACAGGATCCATTCGAAAATCGTCCGCTCGCGGAAGCGGCTCTCCAAATACAAGACCAACCGCGAGATCTATTAAAAGCGAAATGGCTCCTGCATGCGTATGCGAGAGCCATTTCGGGAAGGGCGTTTGGGAAAGGTCAGTAGTCTTTCTTACCGTCCTTTTTCGCCTTTTTATCGGCTCTTTTTTCTTTCAGGGATTTAGTAGCCTCCTTTTTGGTGCTTCCTTTGTCCAGGTTTTTTCCTTTGGCCATGACTGTTGAATTTGAGTACTAAGAATCTTTTAAATAACAGCAATATCACGTGCATTTGTATTCTGCACCCTAAAAATATTGCTTTTGGGTAATCCTGTCCATGATCAGGTTCGCCCGTGCACCGGTATCGCCGCTGCTCGGGCTCTTGCCTTCGCCGCGCAATTCCTTCACGATCGACTCGATCAGCGGCTGCTGAACGTGCTGGGGATAAGGTACGTGGAATACCTCGATACCCTCCGAAGTTTCGACGTGGATGTCAAATTTCTCGAAAAATGAAAAGGTAATGCGGCCCTTGGAGCCGATGACCTGCGTTTCATCCTCCCGCTGGTCTTTGTCGATGGTGTAGCACCAACTTCCTTTACCCAGCACGCCGGATTCGAATTCGAAATTGGCGACGACAATATCGTCGGCTTCGTACAGGCCCGCCTGGTTGCGCGCGATCCCCGATGCGTGGCGGATAGGCCCGAAAATGAATTCGAGCAGATCGAACTGGTGTGAAGCCAGGTCGTGGAAATGTCCGCCGCCGGAAATTTCCGGTTTGACGCGCCAGCGAGGATTTGCATTCGGCCCGACTTCTTCATCGTAGGGCTGCCATTGGAGGCAAATATCGATGAAGCGAACATCTCCGATTACCTTTTTATCGATCAATTCCTTTACTTTCAGGAAGTAGTCTAATGCGCGGCGGTAGTAGGCCACGAAAACCGGCACCCCGGTACGCTTGCTTTCGGCATTGATGCGGTCGCATTCGGCAGCATTCCGGGCCATGGGTTTTTCGATATAAACGGGCTTTCCGGCCTGCATTGCCTTGAAAGCGAGGCTTTCGTGGGCATCGGGCGGCGTGGCGATGTAAATCGCGTTGATATCGGGGTCGTTGATGAGCGCTTCGGCGTCGTCATACCATTTGGGTACACCGTGGCGTTCGGCATAGTCTTTGGCCAGCGCGCCATCGCGCCGCATAACGGCTATGAGCAAAGAGTTGGGTACCTTGTTGAATGCGGGCCCACTTTTGACTTCGGTCACATTGCCGCAGCCGATAATACCCCATTTTATCTGATCCATCGGACAGGTTTTAGGTTTTGAACTAATCAACCTGCATAATAATTATTTAAGAACAGAAATCTACTTTAAAAGACACAGTAACATTTTTCAAACGGTATACATGGAATCACAACCCAATAACCCGCTTCACGTCAAAACCCTCGA
>DATMSL010000790.1:0-7679 GCA_035565435.1 Dyadobacter sp.
CGGCACATAATTATTTCCGATCGATATGACCAGCTCCAAAATAAATCGCGTAGCATTATTCTTTTTTCTGAACATGATCATCGTGTCGGCCGGTGGTTTTCGTGCACCGGCCGACTGGGTAATGCTTTTTGACGGAACGAAAGTGGAAGGCTGGCACAGCTATAATCAGCGGCAAGCGGTGGGCTGGTTCGTGGAAAATGGTATGCTCACAACGGATGGTACGGGCGGAGATCTGGTCACCGACAAAGAGTACGGCGATTTTGAGCTCGAGTTTGAATTCAAAATCCCGAAAGGGAGCAATAGTGGGGTACTCTATAAGGTCATAGAGCAGCCTGATATCAAGCGGACCGTTTTCTCGGCACCAGAGTATCAGATCATCGACGATAAAAATTATGTAGTAAAAGATTCGACGGGAAAAGCAATCGGATTGAAACCCGTGCAGCTTACCGGTGCGAACTATGACATGAATGCGCCACTGGATGCATCAGCTTTCAAGCCCGCTGAAAGCTGGAACACTGGCAAAATAGTGGTTTCCAAAGAACATGTTCGTCATTTTTTGAACGGTAAGCTGGTGGCAGATTATCAGTATGGCGACGCGACATGGAAGGCAAATGTCGCAAAAAGCAAGTTCCGGGACTGGCCGTATGCCGCTGCTCACCACCGGGGTAAAATCGCTCTTCAAAATCACAACGCCAAAGAAAAGGTCTGGTTTCGCAATATCCGGATTCGGGAGAACTAGATCATGGCTGGTGCAGGAAAACTACAAGGGCAAACAATAGCATCGTGTTGTAACGGAGACGTTCAGTTTGAGATCGACGCGATCGTAATTGCGACTAGTCTTATGGATAGCAGCACTGTGATGATCGAAACGGCCGTGCCAGGCGACGTAAACGGATGATTATTTTTTGCTCATCTCAATTGTATGCCCGTTGCTCAGTCGGATGCGTAAGCCGGTGGCAGAAAACGTATAGCTGTTTTGTTCAAATTCTTTCAGAAAAAAGGTGTTAGGCGATGCCGCATGCAGTTGCAGCGCATAATCGCCAGCATAACCGTGTAACAAAATATAGAGTTGACCGTCCCGAAACAATACTTTGTGGGACATCGCTGAATCGGTCCTGCTCACGTACATGCCAGCGTACTGCTTCAACGTCGACAAAGACACGGCAATTTCCTTTTGCAGACCTGCAAAGTTTACGCGTAATGCTTCCTGAAGTACCGCTGAGATAGCAGCGCCGTGGTTCATCGCGGGGGCAGTGTATGTGGTGATCATCGCTCGGGGGACATGTTCCCTGCACCACGACTGGAAGCGGTTGATGTGATCGACGGTCTCATGCTCGTACGAGCCGACACCCATAAAAACACTTGAACGGATAGTTGGCAGATGCATGGTGAATTTTTTTGCCGTTGGCAGCAAATGTGTACCTCCGTCGGCAGGGGCCCCGATCATTACCGAAGAAAATAAATTCGGCTCACTCAGTAAAGCGAACGTTGCGAATTTGCCGCCCATCGAATACCCATAAAGCAGTTGATCGCGGTTAGCCCTGAAATGCTGGTTTACCCACGGTATCACCTCTTTTTTTAACACCTGCAAAAAGGCGGCACCACCATTATCCGGATCCAGGTCGCGATTTCGTTTATTCTCGCGATTGCCGTATCCGATGGCTACAACGATCGGTTCACGCACCAGATAATCCTGTTTCAGGTTCGCTAGCGCACTCACTGCCGAAGTAAACAGCCAGTCGCCATCGGTCAGGTACAATACCGGATAGGATGTGGAAGAAGTATCATATCCCGGTGGCAGAAAAACATACGTGCGAAAACTGTCCTGCACGATTGGCGAATACCAGTCCGTCATTTTGCCATAGGACAGCGTCGTCGGCAGCTGTGGCATTCCTTGCGGTTGGGCAGATGCCGGTATCCTCAACAGCAGCAGTATAAGGAAGGGGAACATTCTCATCATCGTGCTACTTGTGTTTTACCACTTTACAACAGGGTTCATCCACCAGTCATCCTGGCCGTTTTCACTGTAATACATACCAAAATAGAGCGGTACCTGACCGGTATCGCAAGCCGGACACTCGACCCGCAGCGCGTAGTTCCCGCTGCGCAGCGGAAGGATGATTGCCTGACGCGTGTTGGCGGTATTTTCATCGGTATGCAGCAGCAGGGAGTCGTTAAAAATAAGATTTGTACCTGCCGGAGGTGTGCACTGCAATATATAATAACCGTCTTTATCAATCTGTACCCAGCCGTCCATCACGCCCGCCGAATTGCCTTTGAAATTACCGGATAGCTTACGGTCTGGTTTGAACTTTCTCATTTTGGATGAAGGGCGGAGATAGTCGCCCGATCGCAGGTTCACCGGGATCGGGCGGTCCCAGCGCCCACTCGGTGAAAACGAATAAAGCCGTAGTTTTTCCGGTTCGCTTACCAGTAGATGGTCATCCAGTTTTTTGCTTGACCGGGTAGGCGCCGTGTTATCGGTTGTGTAGCGGATATCCGAATAATCAGTCGGCACGAAGAGTTTCACTGGACGGTTTTTCAGCACGATACCGCGGTTCGGATAGGTGCGGGCAGATCGGACATAATACCCAAGATAGGAAAATTTGAGCCCGTCGTAGATGGATTTGAACGGGGTAGAACTATGTGTTTCGTCGGGGTACAGCGCAGAATGCCAGTGCAGCCCGGTGGGAGCGCTTACCCTGAGTACGCTATCCATCAGAGCCCGGGCCATTGTGTGGTATGAGACGCTTTCACTCCTTCCCCCTATGCTTAGGACGGTATTGGAAAAATGCATTGCAGGCAGGCGCTTGGCAGCAAGCCGGGGAATTTGCTGGCCATCATTGTGCAGCGCCGGATCGGCCGTCGCATAGAAGTGGAACAGGGAAGGTCTTTCTAGCAGTGCATAGATCGTGAACAGGCCCCCGAAGGAGCCCCCCATCAGGCCATTCTCCCCGTTGGTGCGGTATCTTTTGTTGATGTATGGTAATAGTTCCTTTTCAAAAAACGACAGGTAGTTTGCTGCACCGCCGGAACTGTCTACATCCGGAAATTTTGTGGGTGTCAAGTCGCGGTCGCGGAGATTAAAGCCGCCGACATAGCGATTTGGCACCGCTATCAGGATAGCCGGTGGCGCAAACTTCATATTAACCATGTAACTGAAAATCTGTGTGAACAGCGGGCCGTCCCATTCTCCGTCCAGGATGTACCAGACGTCATAGCGGGACGTGTCATTCGCATAGTTCGCGGGCAGGGTGACCACGATATTTCGCTGTTCGCCAAGGACGGCGGAATAAATCGAATCCTTCACTGGTGCGGCAAACTGTGCGCACAGGTCTGAGTAAAGAACTGACAATGTAGCAATGACAAATAACCGAGCTCGCATAATTGCTGATTGTTTTATTGTATCCCTAGCACTTTCATCACTTCTGCCTTGTATTGCCGACCGATCGGCAGCTCCTGGCCGCCGACTTCGATTGCCGAACTGCTGAACGATCGGATCTTGTCGGTGGCGATAATGAAAGCCCGGTGGATACGGAGGAACCGGCGATCGGGCAATTTCTCTTCCAGGTAGCTGATCCGTTGGTAGCTCACCACGTCTCCCGATGCGGTTTTAACTTTGACATAGTCTTTAAGGCTTTCAATGTAAAGGATTTCGCTCAGGAATACCTTCACCATTTTTTTCTCTGATTTCAGGTAAATAAACGGCTCGCCGGCATCGCCCTGATCGGCTGGTATCAGCATTGATGGAAGCGAGTTGGTCTGGCTGTCAGCCGGGTAATATTTGTTGATCGCAACCAGGAACCGGTCGAACGGAATGGGTTTGAGCAGGTAATCCAATACATTCAATTCGAAACCTTCCAATGCGTATTCGCGGAAGGCCGTTGTGAATATCACTTTAGGCCTGCTGGGTAGGGTTTTTAGAAAATCGATGCCCGTGAGTTTGGGCATTTGAATGTCCAGGAAAAGCAGGTCTACTTTGTTTTTTTGCAAAAAAAGCAACGCTTCCACCGCATTGCTACATATACCGACCAGCGTCAGCGTTTCGAGCTGGCCGATGTATTCCTGTAATACCGATATCGCCAGTGGTTCGTCATCTACGACCAGGCACCTGATTTTGCTTGCTGTCATTGGCTGCTACAATCTTATTTTAAGGTCGACCGTGTAGTGTTCCGCCCCCTTTGTCAATGTAAGTTTATGGGCACCCGGATAAAGCAGATCCAGTCTGCGTTTTACATTTTGCAGGCCAATCCCTCCGGTAACAGTAGTCCTGGCTTCACGATTTTCACCTCCCGCATGGCTGTTTTCTACTTTCAGGCTGAGCCACCCGTCTTTCGCTTTAATGTCCATGGTCACCCACACATCGTCCATTTCATCGCTGACCCCGTGTTTAAATGCATTCTCGACGAACGGGATCAGCAGCAGCGGCGCGATCATTTTGCTTTCCGTTTCACCGGAGGCGGTCAACGAAACGTCGAGCCGATCTCCGTACCGCAGTTTTTCAAGGGTAATATAATTTCTGATATGCGCGATCTCCTTTTCCAGCAAAATACGCTCCGACTGCGATTCATAAAGCATGTAGCTCATCAGTTCAGAAAGTTTCAGTACTACCTGCGGTGCTGCCGGGGCTGATTGCAGGGTAAGTGCGTAAAGGTTGTTCAGGGTATTAAAAAGAAAATGCGGTTGTACCTGCGCTTTCAAAAGGTTTAGTTCGGCGGCCAGTTTTTCCCGCATCGTATCCTGATGAAGCCGTTCCTGATCGACCCAGTGCCCGACCGCTTTGATTAAAAGCGTAAATAAGAGCACAGGAGCCAGAAACCACAGCATTACTTTGAAAAGCAGGTACCATACAAAAATCGGCTCATAATAAGTCGTGTCCGGGAAAAACCGAGGCTCGATAATGCGCTCGATCAGGATGCGGTTCAGCAGCGACGCTACAAACAACAAGACAATCGCGCCGGCCGCATAGGCAGTATACCTTTTCTGCTTGAAAAAGCGTGGAAACAAAAAGTAAATATTGACGTAGGTAACCAGCATTGCGGCAGGCAATCCTTGCAGTTCGATCAGAAAATATGCCCAAAGCCCGTCTTCGCTTTCCGCGTGAACGCCCGTATACACGAACAGGTAACCCATCCAGAGGAGGATATGGGTCAGCAAACGGTTGCCTTTAATGTAAAAACGATCGGTCATGCTTTGGCTGGTCTGCGTAACTAGCGCTGATTTGGTTATCAAAGTTAATATTTTGAAACCTTCGGTTATTTTATTTCGGCAGACGCCCGTTTCCAAACAGTTTTCGATTTGTTTTAACCCCATTTTCGGCAATTGTGCCAGTTCCGGTTTTATACGGGCAATGGCGCGCAGTTCGGCTAAAAGCCGGGAAACGGCTTTTGCGATTGCGTTCATTTGCGTAAAACCAAAAAGAGCTGCTATGTCGACACTTTGCATTTTTAAACCCTGTATCTGCTTCAATATAAAAAGGGCCTGGTTGAGAAGATCCGACCGGACCCGAATTATCCAGACATGTCTGATCCTGCTCGTCAGCTTGTTCGCTTTTGACGCTTATGGCCAGGCTTTCCCTGTAATGCCGCCGGCCGATTCCACAGGCATGATTCGGAGGCGGTCAATGAAAGATGACACTATTTCCCTGAACGAAGTCAGGATTACCGCCGAACGACCGGATGTCGATTTGCAGCTGGACAGGAAGGTTTACCACATTGGCAAAGACATCCTCTCGCGAAGCGGAGCGGCAGCCGATGTGCTTAACGGTATTCCGTCCATTGCCGCCGATGCTACCGGCACTATCAGGCTCAGAGGCAATAGTAATGTGGCCATATTAATCAATGGACGACGATCCGGCCTTTCAGTAGCTAATATTCTCAGTCAAATCCCGGCTGGCAGTATTGAAAGAGTTGAAGTGATGACCAGCCCGTCTGCACGGTATGACGCGGCTGGTTCAGCCGGGACTATCAATATTATTCTTAAAAAGAACGACAAGGATAAACTCGGCGGCCAGGCGCGCGTAACCCTCGGGCATCCTAACGACTATAACCTGAACGCCACGCTAAATTATAAAACCGGACATTGGAACATTTTTACAACATTGGGAGGGCGCTATTCGGATTATCTTGGATTTTATTCCACCAGGCAAATCACAATAGGCAATGACGATACCCCGCTGGAAAAAATACAGCATGAAAACCGCCACGACGACGGCAGGTTGATCTATTTCGGGGCAGACTACCAGATCAATTCGAAAAATACTGTTACCCTCGCCTATTTCAGGAACGCAACCCAAGATATTGACGGTACGATACTCGACTACACTTTCGGCAAGGCTCCCATCGATAGCCTGCTCACGCGCCTGGGCAGTTCGCGGGAAAGCCGTAGCTATAACCAGTTCGAGTCGAACTACACCCGGACCTTTGCCCGGGCCGGTCAGAAGCTGACTGTTGATGTGCAATACGATTTCTGGAAGAGTGATAAAACCTGGGAGCTGGTTACGCAGAAGACATTTCCTTCGCCAGCCGCATTGCCCGGCATTCATACAGTTTCGATGGGAAATAGCGGCGATCTGGCGATACAATCCGACCTTGTTTATCCTTTTTCCAACCAATCAGGTTTCGAGGCGGGCCTTAAAATGGAAACCCGGTCGGTGACAACTGATTACAAAGCCGAGCAATACTTTGACGACGCCTGGATAGTGCTGGATGGCATTGATAACAAACTTAATTACAAGGAAAGGATCGGCGCAGCGTATGTGCAATACAAAGGCCGGTCGGGGAAACTGGGTTATCAGCTAGGCTTGCGCTACGAGTACACGCAGGTGGGCATCAACGACAGGGAAGGTGATTTCAGCGGCGATAAGCATTATGGCCGCCTGTTCCCGGCCTTTAATCTGAGCTATGTTTTACAAGACGGAATGACGATCCAGGCCAGTTATGCCAGACGAATCGGCAGACCATCGCTGTGGTATTTGTACCCGTTCAATGAGGTTACCGACCTGAATGCCCAGTTTGTCGGAAATCCGGCGCTGAACCCGTCTTTTACCCACGTGGCAGAGCTGGCGCTGACCCGGGGATGGGACAAATTGACGTTGAACCCGGTTTTGTATACCCATTTTACAACCGCACCAGTCCTGCAATACACCTTTCAAAGTGACCGGAATGTGATGATCACCATGCCATTTAACCTCGCCAGCGAAATGCGTTACGGCGCAGAGTTTTCAGCGACTTATAATCCGCTGTCCTGGTTGTCCGTAAACGGCCAGCTAGCGGGCTACTTGTTTCGTCAACACGGCTATTATCGCGGTAATGATTTAAGTTTTTCGAACCAGTCGTGGAACGGACGTTTGAACATACGTCTGAAACTTCCCTGGAAGCTGACTTTTCAATGCCGGCTGGACGCGCAAGGTCCTGAAAACAACGCGCAGAGCCGGATCCGGCCCTACTACTACCTGGCATCAGGACTGAGCAGGAGTCTGTTTCACAGCAAAGCCACATTGGTTTTGGACGGAACCAATATTTTGAATACCAATAAACAAAACAGCCGGATCCTCACCGGAAATTATCAAATTGATCGCGTCAGCAATTTCAATGCAGCCCGGTTCAGGCTTGGGTTTACCTACCATATAGGCAAATCAGAAACGCAGACTTTCAGAAGCCGCAAAGAGGCAAACCGGG
>DATMSL010000791.1:0-1558 GCA_035565435.1 Dyadobacter sp.
CCTTTATGGTAGCAATACATTCAGTGATGATGTGATGAAGACCCTGCTTTCGGCAGAGGCATATACCAAGATTTCCAATTCGATCCGCTCCGGCTCGACGATCGACAGGGAAGTGGCCGAGGAGGTGGCGGCGGCCATGAAATCGTGGGCCATTTCCAAAGGTGCGACCCACTATACCCACTGGTTCCAGCCGTTGACAGGAACTACCGCCGAGAAACACGATTCGTTTTTTGACCTCACGATGGACGGAAAGGCTGTCGAGAAGTTCAAAGGCAGCGCATTGGTGCAGCAAGAGCCGGATGCTTCGTCATTCCCGAGCGGAGGTTTGCGCGCGACGTTCGAGGCGCGGGGCTATACCGGTTGGGACCCTAGCTCGCCGGCGTTTTTGATGGACAATGGGGCAGGTGGTAAGACATTGTGTATCCCCTCCGTATTTATTTCCTATAATGGCGAGGCATTGGATTACAAAGCGCCGCTTCTGCGCTCGCTGATGATGCTGGACAAGGCCGCAACCGGCGTCTGCCAGTTTTTCAACCGCGATGTTTCGAAGGTAACGCCTACGCTCGGGATCGAGCAGGAGTATTTTCTGGTGGATAAGGCATTGTACTATGCCCGTCCCGATTTGCTGATGGCTGGTCGGACGGTTTTCGGCCATAACCCGGCCCGTGGGCAGCAGCTCGACGACCATTACTTTGGTTCCATTTCGCCACGCGTGAATGCATTCATGGTGGATTTTGAATTCGAAGCATTGAAATTGGGGATTCCGGTTCGTACCCGTCATAACGAGGTAGCGCCCGGGCAATTCGAATGCGCTCCGACTTTTGAAGAAGTGAACCTTGCTATCGATCATAATGCATTGCTGATGGACCTTATGCAGAAAATCGGCGACAAGCATAATTTCCAGGTTCTTTTCCATGAAAAGCCATTTGCAGGCATTAACGGAAGCGGAAAGCATAATAACTGGTCGCTTTCGACGGATACGGGCATTAACCTGCTGGCGCCGACCTCAAAACCGAAAGAAAATCTGCGCTTCCTGACGTTTCTGATGAATGTCGTGAAAGCTGTGCATGACCATGCCGATCTGTTGCGCGCGTCCATATCGTCTGCGGGTAACGAGCATCGCCTGGGCGCCAACGAGGCGCCGCCGTCGATCGTATCGGTGTTTCTGGGTGGTGACTTAACAAATATGCTTGAAGAGCTCGTAAGCAAGGGCGAGATTACGCTGGAAAAAGGAGAGAACTTCTATTATAAACTCGGTATTTCCCGCATTCCGAACCTTCAACGCGATAACACCGACCGCAACCGCACATCGCCATTCTGTTTTACCGGAAATAAATTCGAATACCGCGCCGTGGGAAGCTCACAGAACAGCGCTTCTCCGATGATCATCCTGAATACGATCGTGGCAAATCAGCTGCTCGACTTTAAGCGAGAAATGGACGAGCGCCTGGCGGCCGGGGAAGAGAAAAAAGTAGCGACCGTGGAGATCCTGAAACGCTATTACCTCGAATCCAAAAACATCCTTTTTGAAGGAAACGGGTATTCCGACGAATGGATT
>DATMSL010000792.1:0-10943 GCA_035565435.1 Dyadobacter sp.
AATGAGTGAATGAGTCAATGAGTGAATGAGTGAATGCTTCTTAATTACAAACATTCACTCATTCGCTCATTCGCACATTCACTCATTAACCCGGGAAGGCGCCAGCGACCTGAACGAGTCAGAAGACCTGCCTGCAAAACATTGTTAATATGGCTTTCGGAAGAAAGGCCGGTGACTTCATGATTATCAGAAAAATACTTGCGGCCCTGCTGCTGTGCGGCTTGCTGGCCGGTTGCAGCACCTCTTCGTCACTTTACGAAAAAGGCGATTCCCATTACTCAGGCCCCGATCTGTTTCCTGAAAAAGCCAAAGTGGCCCACGCCAAAGGCTTTAAAATTACCTATCACAAATATTACAAGGTAGTTAAGATCATGAGTCCGTTCGAAAAATCGACGGATACGCTCACATACGTGCTGGTACAGCGTGGTAAGCCACGGCCCATCGGGTACAAGGACAGTCAGCTCATTGAAATTCCCGTGCGGAACATCGTGGCTATGTCGTCGCTGCACATCGGGTTGATCGGCTTTTTGGGGTGTGAGGATATTCTCACAGGCATGGGTAGCCTCAAATATGTATCTTCTGCCAAAGTTCTGGACCGGATTAAATCAGGCAAGATTGTCGAGGTGGGAAGGGATCAGGGGCTCAATGAGGAACTGCTGGTGAGCATGCACCCCGACCTCATCATGGCTACCGGTAGCCCCGTTTCGAAGGTAAGCCGTTACGAATCACTGCACCAGGCGGGGATTCCGGTAATGGTCAATTCGGAATGGGTGGAAACGACGCCGCTGGGTAGGGCAGAGTGGGTAAAGCTCTTGGCCGCGCTGATCAATAAGGAAGGCGAAGTGAATAGGAAGTTCGCTAACGTTGAGCAAGAGTACGAACGATTGGCTCGTCTGACCCAAAAAATTAAAACGCGTCCAAGCCTGATTACCGGAATGAATTCCAAAGACGCGTGGAATGTGCCGAATGGCGATAGTTATGTGAACCGCCTTTTCCAGGACGCCGGCGCCTCCTATCACTGGTCCGGAACAAAGGCGACCGGAAGCCTGCCGCTGAGTTTTGAAACCGTTTATCCCATTGCATTGCAGGCAGACTTCTGGCTGAATGTAAGTATCGGAAATGTGCAGACGAAGAAGGACGTCCTCGCGCGCGACGTACGTTATGCCGATTTCAAATCATTCAGAACCAATCACATTTACAGCTATAACAAACGCATGAACGCGCAGGGAGCGAACGATTACTGGGAGTCCGGCGCGGTAAACCCGCATCTGGTCCTGGCCGACCTGATACGCATCATTCATCCCGAGCTATTACCGAATCACGAGTTGATCTATTATAAATCAATTAATTAAATGAAAATATATACCAAAAAAGGCGATAAAGGCACCACCGGATTATTTGGGGGAAGCAGGGTGAGCAAGGACGACGTGCGCATCGAATGCATCGGGACGCTCGATGAGGCGAATTCGACGATCGGGCTTTTGCGGGTAAAACTCGGTGCCGGGCATGAATGGCAGTCCAATTTGCATAAAATCCAAAAGGACCTGATGGATATGATGTCGCACCTGGCACGGCCATCGGATGCCAAAAAGGAGAACAAAAACCCGATGCCGGTGGATGGTGCCGCTTTTTGTGAGGAGTGGATTGACGCGCTTGAAGCTGCTATGACTTCGCCTTCGGACTATTTTCTGCTGCCGGGCGGGAATGAAGTGTCCGCGCTTTGCCACGTAGCGCGCACGCAAATGCGCCGGGGAGAACGCAGGTTGGTGTCGCTGATCAAAACCGACGACGTACATGAAGCTATTCCGGCCTATATCAACCGCCTTTCGGACCTGTTTTTCACGCTCGCACGTGCCGAGATGGACAAAGCGGGTGTGGTGGAAGAAAAATGGCAACTCTTCCTGTACAAACGCTTTAAAAGTGCTGAACCGTCATGATCATCTACGTAACCGGCGGCGTCCGCAGCGGTAAAAGCAGATTAGCGATGGATCTCGCATTGCAAAAAAGTGCTAATCCGGTGTATGTGGCTACTTCCAGGATTTGGGACGAGGATTTTGCCCGACGGATAAAACGGCATCAGGACGAGCGGGGGCCGGAATGGACGTCGCTGGAAAGTGAGCGGGATATTCACCTGTTGCCGCTAGCCGGAAGAGTGGCGGTGGTCGATTGCGTCACATTGTGGCTGACCAATCTGTTTGTCGCGTTTGAATATGATATTGAAAAAGCGTTGGCGGCATTCAAAGCGGAAGTCGATGCGCTATCGGCTGTTGATGCCACTTTGATCATCATTTCCAATGAAATAGGCATGGGTGTCCACGCAGAAACCGAAACGGGCCGGAAATTTGCAGATTTACAGGGCTGGGCCAATCAGTATGTGGCCGCGGTTGCTCAGGAGGCAATTATGATGGTTTCAGGACTTCCATTAATCTTAAAAACAATCCAATAACTATGCATACCGCTACGATTGCCAGCCAGGAAATTCAGGCGAAAATTGATTTGAAAACGAAACCGCTGGGCGCGTTGGGTAGTCTCGAAAAACTGGCATTTCAGATTGCTTCGGTGCAGGATACTTTGTCGCCCGAGCTTGTGAACCCGCATATCATTGTTTTTGCTGCGAGTCATGGGATAGCCTCGGAAGGTGTGAGCGCCTATCCGTCGGAAGTAACGCCTCAGATGGTGCTCAACTTCATCGGCGGCGGTGCGGCGATCAACGTTTTTACGCGGCAGCACGGCATTAACCTGTTGCTGGTGGATGCAGGCGTGGATTATGATTTTGGTCGAAATGAAAAGCTGGTCGACGCAAAGGTCAATTTTGGTACCAAAAGTTTTGCGCAACAACCTGCGATGACTGGCGCCGAATGCCGCCAATGTCTGGAAAAAGGAGCCGAGCTGGTCCGGAAAGTGCAGCGGACGGGCTGTAATGTGATCGGTTTTGGTGAAATGGGCATTGGTAACACCACTTCGGCGTCGGCTATCATGAGCCGTTTGCTGAATATTCCGGTATCCGAATGCGTAGGGAGGGGGACCGGACTAAACGAGGAGCAGTTGGACAGAAAGATAGCAGTACTTACCGCAGCATTGGAACACCATCAGCATGTATCTAACGACGCTGAGTCCGTGCTGGCGACCTTTGGCGGGTTTGAGATTGCCATGATGTGCGGTGCGATGCTGGAAGCTGCGCGGCTGGGTATGCTTGTGTTGGTGGACGGTTTTATTGCGTCCGTCAGTTATTTAGCTGCTTTTAAAATGGCTCCGTCGGTTCAGCGATATGCCGTTTTTTGCCATCAATCCGATGAAAAAGGGCATCGTTTGCTGCTTCAATCAATGGGAGCAGATGCATTGTTGAAGCTGGATATGCGTCTCGGCGAAGGGACCGGCTGTGCGCTTGCTTATCCACTGTTGCAAAGTGCGGTCGCGTTTCTGAATGAAATGGCTAGTTTTGAAAGTGCAGGCGTGAGCCAGAAAACTGATAACTAAACCGACCGCCGACCGCCGCTAGCCAATGTCTTACATCCGTCACCAATTCACGTTATTTTTTACTGCATTACAATTCTACACGCGGCTGCCGGCGCCGAAATGGGTGGTTTATAAGCCTGAAAACCTCAGTCTGGCGACAGCCTACCTGCCATTTGTTGGTTGGATTGTAGGATTGATCACAAGTGCCGTGTGGCTGGCGGCGGACTATCTTACAAACCCATCGATAGCCGTTCTGTGCTCCATGGCCATTTCCATTCTCTTGACCGGCGCATTTCACGAAGATGGTTTTGCGGACGTGTGCGACGGTTTCGGGGGTGGGTGGACGCGTGACAAAATCCTGGAAATCATGAAGGATAGCCGCGTGGGGACCTATGCTTCCGTGGGACTGATATTGATTCTTGCACTGAAATTCGCATTGCTGCAATCCGTTGCAGGTCGGGAATGCACCATCATTGGCGTGCTGATTAGCGGGCACGCATTGAGCAGGCTCATGCCGGTTTTTGTCATTTATATGCTCCCCTACTCACGTGATACCGATAGCAAAGCAAAGCCCGTTGCTGAGAAACCGCCTTTTTCGGTGCTTGTTTCGGCTATTGCGTTTGGGGTTTTGCCTTTGTTTGGAATGGTGGCGTATCTGGGGCAGCCGCAACTATTGGCAATAATCCTACTTCTAGGGCTGATCACGATCCTGCTGGCGCGTTATTTCAAAAAATGGATCGGGGGCTATACCGGCGACTGCCTGGGCGCCATTCAACAGGTTTGCGAAGTTGCGTTCTACTTTTTCATCGTCGTGCTATGGAAGTTTATCTGATCCGCCACACGACGCCGGTTTTCGAGCCAGGGCTGATCTATGGGCGGAAAGAACTTTTACTGCATGCGGATTTTGAATCCGAGCTGTCGGCCGTACGATCGCAACTGGATACGGATTTTGAAATAACCTATTCCAGTCCCGCATCCCGATGTACCGAGCTTGCCCGGGCACTTTCACCTACGTTTTCGACCGATTTTCGTTTACAGGAACTGGATTTCGGAGAATGGGAAGGCAAAACCTGGGATACCATCGATCAGCGAGCATTACAGGCCTGGATGGACGACTACGTGAACGTATGCACGCCCGGAGGCGAGAGCATGATGCAGATGTACGCCCGTGTGAGCGAGTTCTGGGCGGAATTAGGGCAGTTTCAATACGAGAAAGTTGCCATTGTGACGCACGCAGGTGTGATCCGCCTGATTCTCTCGATCGTCGATGAAATAGCGTTGACCGATATTTTCGATATCAAAGTGGCCTACGGAGAAGTGATCCGGGTTCGCATTAGTCAATAGCAATTTGTAATTTGGTGTAATACAAATCAATCCCAAAATCACAAGGCCGTGAACCAGGAATACATCGATAGTGTCACAAAACAGTTTGAGTACTACAAAATGCTGGGTGAAAAGACCATCGCACAGCTTAGCGACGAGCAGCTTTTCTGGAAATACAATGAGGAAAGTAACAGCGTCGCCAGTATTGTGAAGCATTTGTGGGGCAATATGTTGTCTCGGTGGACTGATTTCCTGACAACAGACGGGGAAAAGGAATCGCGCAACCGCGACGCTGAATTCGACAATGATATCCATGGCCGTGACGACCTGCTTGCGAAGTGGAATGAGGGCTGGAATTGCCTTTTCAATGCGCTGGATTCACTGAATGAATCGAATTGGGACACTGTTGTTTACATCCGGAATCAGGGACATTCGGTCATGGAAGCCATTAACCGGCAACTGGCGCACTATCCCTATCATGTCGGGCAGATTGTATTTATCGGAAAAATGGCGCTGGATGAAAAATGGTCATCGCTTTCGATCCCTCGCGGCAAATCGCAGAATTATAACAATGAGAAATTTGCGCAGCCTAAGGCGAGGACTCATTTTACAGATGAATATCTCAAAAAGTAGGAGCGATTTGGCTCATGCCATGAACCAGTAGAACGCCAGGGCGGCCAGCGCCAACAATGCGGCTGCAAGAATCTGAATAAAGCTGCTTTTGCGGTAGAAGGGAAGCGGTTGCTGGTTCGGAGCTTCTTCCGCGACCATACTTTGCCGCAAGCGTCCCAAAAGCCGGCTGGATACCGCTGGTTCGATCTCCTCGCTTTTGGTAAAGATTTTGCCAGCCTCTGAAGTCATTACTTCATCAAAAACCCACTTGCCCGCCGGCGTTTGCAGGTGCCGGAGCAGTTCGTCCTGCTCGCGACCGTCGCATTGGTTCGAGATGTATTTGTAAACGAGGTTCCTGATATGAATTTCTTTATCCATTGATCTGGCCCGGTTCGGAATGGTCAAAGTTGCAGCACAGCCTGCTCTTTGCCTGCGCGTGTAAGCGTGTGAAAAATGTGGCTTTTGCAGATTTTAAGCAGGTAGCATTTCAACGAAGATTCGTTGTTCAATCCATCGCGGTTCTCCCACAATTTCAGGAATACATCGTGTACAGCTTCTTCGGCATGTTCTGTGGATTTCAAAAACCGTAATGCAAAGCGGAACAAGTAGGCATGGTAGGTTTCATAAACCCTTGTGAAAGAGGGTATGTCGCCATTGCGAATGCTTGCTGCAAGGATATGATCCTGCATGATCGGTTCTTTCATATTTCAGGTTTTGCGGGCTACGTTTGAATTTCAGATATAAGCAAGTTACTAATAATTTCTACTTTTTGTAACCTACAACGCGGTAGAAACAGAACCAATTGTATGGAGCCAGACATATTGCCTTTTAGCAGTGGCGCAAATGCCCCCTAATACTGCCGTTATTACACAGCGCCCAACCTTTTGGTACCTGTTAGTTTTGTATCAACCAATCAATCAAACAAAACCTATATAAACCAAAAGAAATCATGGAAGCTACATTTGTTACCCCAGCCACGAAAGGTCGTACTGATAAGGCCGCACTTGCTGGCAAGATCATCAGCGCGCTGTGTATTTTGTTTCTACTTTTCGACGCACTAGGCAAGGTGTTCAAGGAATCTCACCATATGGAAGGCTCCGTTGCACTAGGCTGGCCGGCCGATCAGGTGCAGAGCATCGGGATCGCATTGTTGATCTCGACCATCCTTTATATTATTCCCCGTACATCCATTTTGGGAGCCATTTTGATCACCGGTTACCTAGGCGGAGCGATCGCAGTGATGGTACGCGCTGGACAGCCATTGTATTTTGCAGCTGTGTTTGGAGTGCTTGTGTGGGCGGGTTTGTACTTGCGCGACGAGCGGGTGCGTGCAATGATTCCGTTTAAAAAGTAGCGGTCAGATTACATTTCATCGACAAAATTTTATCAGGCCGAGAACTTTGTGTTCCCGGCCGGTTTGTTGTTACATGCTAAGACGGGGAGCATTTGTGGTTCTAACCGTTTTGTTGTTGCATGCCTACGGCATTTGGTGATCCGGGTTTATTCCTATCACTACCGATATTACATCGCTAACGCGATTGTTACGGTTCGATCGCATTACCCAGGAAACTACTCCTTGGATAGTGCCCGATGGGTTGTAGCATGCAGCGCCTAAGTGCCGTTAGGCACGTAATATTGGTAGCAAACATATTTGCCACACGACTTCAAAATGCCGTAGGCATGTAACAATATCGCTAAACACATCAAACAACGCCGCCCATCAACGGGTCGGTTTTCGTAACGGCGCCGGTTTCAACGTGTCCTGCGAAACGTTCTTCATAACCGTCATAACCTTGCACTTTCACGCTGAAATCATACCAATGGAATGATTTGCCCAAATCCAACACAAGCGTTGCCTTTCCGCCGATGGCAAATGTCTTGTTTTTGACGCCGGTTTTGTAACTATTATCTGTAATGCTCACGGCGTGTGCTTTCGAATCCTGGTTCTCGATGGTTACCAGGACATTGCCAGTCGGTTTCGAAGATTTTACCTCATACTCGCAGCTTACTTTCAGCTTCGGATTGGCCGCATTGCCGATGAACTCGCGGTAGAAGCCATTCGGGCCGTATACGCGCAGGTGGTAAGCATTGTTTTCGAAATCAGCCAGTTGCCAGTCGTCGGTAAGCTTGTCGCCGGCTGCAACGCTATAATCCCAGGAGCGGAGCGCCTCGTTGCGGTAGGGTTTCATCGCATATACTCGGTAAGGAATGCCGCTGGCCTTTGTGCCGAAAAGCTGGCTGCCTGCCTTAAACGACAGTTGCAGCACATCACCGGCTTTGTTGAGCTGTGCATTCACAAACGGTTCGTAGGGCAATGCGCACGCCGGGCGAACGCCTTTTTCCTGAGCCGGAAATATTGTCGAGCTTTTAGCGTCTTTGTTTAAAAGCGTCAGGTCCGACGCACCGAGCTTTTTGAAATTTTCGGGAGCCTCCTTGAACTGCGCCTGGTGAATGCTTTCGATAAACTGCTTTTGTTCCAGAAAAACCGGTTTTTCAATTTTCTCTCCGTTATAGGGCCTGAATGCCGACGTCAGGTCGCCGCAGATGGTCCGGCGCCATTTAGTGATATTCTCCTCGTGCACCTTTTTATTAAACTTCTTTTCCAGAAAGTTTTCCAAAAATTGGAGTGAAGAGGTGTGATCGAATACTTCGGAATTTACATAACCACCTCTCGACCAAGGGGAGGCGATGATCATCGGCACGCGATAGCCCAGGCCGATAGAGCCTTCGCGAATACTTGCCGGATTGGCCGACGGGTTGGTTTGCTGGTCGGCTAATGCAAAATCTAACTTGGGATCAATGCCGGCAGATACCTTGCCGGTACCTTCTTTGTAAGGGTTAGGAACTGTAAATGGCGGCAAATGATCGAAATAACCGTCGTTTTCATCATAAGTCACGATGAAAATGGTCTTTTTCCAAACCTCGGGATTTTGGAGCAAAATCTCCATTGCCTCGCTTACATACCACGGGCCAAACCACGGCTCGCCGGGGTGATCGGAGAAATGGGCAGGCGGCATCAGCCAGGAGACCGTCGGCAAGGTGCCATTCTTCACATCCTCCCGGAACTGGTGGAACACATCGCCTTTCGGTACGTTCAATGTCCTTTCAGTTCCGTTGTCGGAATACTGCATCGACGTCAGTTCGTGGAAATGCGGGTCTTTGATGTTGGTACTGAATGCCTTGTCGTTCAATTTCTTATCCTTGTCGGAAAGGCTGGCGTAGGTGTCTTTGTTGAATTTGGTTTGTGCAGTTTCGATGTTTTTCAGTAACCTTTTGGCCGCAGCAAGCCTTGTGGTCACACGTGAGTCGGTAGCCGCTTCCTTTTCGAGATCGGTAATGGTTTGGACTATCGTCTGCCGTTTACTTTCAAGATTGGCGATCCCGCCCTCATGGAACCGCACATTGTAAGCTTTGAAATACTCTAACACGTTGGTGCCAAAGTTGCTGAGCCAGGCGCTTTCCTCGCCTTTGAGGCCATAACCCATGGTCAGCTCGTTCTGATACACTTTCCATTCGATACCGTTTTCTTCGAGGCGTTCGGGATAGGTTTTCCATGCGAGCTCCGGGTATTCATAGTTGCTGATGTTCCACAAATGCGCGAGGCCAGCTGGCTCGTTTTTCTCGCGCACGGTGCCGGTCATCCAGTAGTAGCGGTTCGGGTGCGTGCCGGTAATGCTTGAACAGAAATTGTGGTCGCAAACGGTGAATGCATCGGCCAGGGAATAATAGAACGGGAAATCCGAGCGGTCGCAATAGCCCATCGTGAGCGGGATGTGTGCATATTGTTTGTTGCGTGGTGCTTTTACATCCAGCCAGCGGTCGTATTTGCCGTTGTTCATGGCGTCGGTCTGGTCGGTCCAGCCGTGGGGGATAGAGCCCATCCAGGCCACTTTGGTATCCTTCACATTGAGGCGGAAAGGCCCGTAAGTTTCGCCGGCCTTGTTGGTTTGGAACCATACTTTGTTTTTGTCGGCAAGGTCGATCGCCCGCGGGTCGTTGAAGCCCCGTACACCTTGCAACATGCCCAGCTGGTGATCGAACGAGCGGTTTTCCTGCATCAGAAACACAATGTGTTCGGCATCATAAAACGTGCTGCCTGGCGCGGGATCGATCGCCAGGGCCTTTTGTATCACAGGCGGGAGTGTATTCGCCATCGCGCCCGTACCTGCGAGCAGGGCCGCTTTTTTCAAAAAATCTCTTCTCGAATCCATTCAATCGGTGAGTTTAGGACGTCAAAATTACCGGCGGTATCGTTACCGGTTGTTACCCAAGGGTTATGATTTGGTGATTTTGCAAAAAAATGCCGCTACCATGTCCAGGGCATCGCTGCAAGGAATGATAGCGGCTTTCGAAGTGCGAGCGGACGATTACTTGGCTGGTGTGATCACGATGTTGCGGTATTCCACCGGGCCGTGGTCGCCCTGGATGTAGAGCGGGCCTGGTTCACCTTCGTTGCTATCCAATGCACCGCCGGTGATGCCGGGGATTTCCTGGTTGCTGATCACGGTTTTGCCATTTGCCACGAGCGTGAGCATGCGGCCCACCAATGTGATATCGAATGTGTTCCACTCGCCGGCTTCTTTGGCTACCATTTCGCTTGGCGTAATGAAACCGTAGATTGCACCCATCTGGTCGAGGGCAGGCTCCATGCCTTTGCCATCGGTGATTTGCACTTCGTAACGACCGCGCAGGTACACGCCGCTGTTGCTGCCTTTCGGAATACGGAACTCGATATGCAGTTTAAAATCGCCGAATTTCTGGTCAGTTACCAGGTTTGCACCGGATTTCGGGCTGCGTAGAATGCCGTTTTCAGCAACCCACTGGTTTTCGCCGGTCGCGTGCCATCCTTTGATTTCGTTGCCGGCTGTCAGTTTGATAGCTGCTCCCCAGGCGGGTGTAGCTTTCCCGCGCAGTGATGGTGCGCGCACGCCTTTGTAGCTATACGTTTTTCCATCGGGGGTAGTCAATGATCCTGTGATCGCATCGCCCGAAACGGTTCCTTCCACTTTCAGGTCGCTTTCCCCGCGTTCCCATTGCGGCGGGATCGCGAAATCGAATTTGCCTTCTTTGAAATGGATCACTGAAATAGGCCGTGCACTGCCCGAGAAGCCGGTAAACTGTCCTACGAGTGTTTTGGTACCCGAGTGGCGCACTTCCAGCCACGATGGTAATACTTTGCCGTTTGCATCTACGGAAATGTCCCAGCGTCCTTCGATCGGCGAAGCGAGGGGCGCGTTGTCAGCTTTGGTCGAAAAGGTTGCCATCAGCAGGGCACCCGCCGAAAGCATCAAGTTCCGGGAAGTCCGGTACAGGTTGGTTTGGAATACTTTCTTCATAAATTTTTTAGGTATTAAAGGATGGGAAAGTTAGAGATAAAAATCAATTTTCTGGAATACTTAACTGGTAACTCGTGCTGCGACCGCCTCCGGAGGGGACAAGACAACGAATTTCTGTGAGGTGCTGCAAGTCGCGTGTAGCTGTGGCCTTGGAGGTCTTGGCGATCGACATGTATTTTTTCGCGGTCATGCCGCCTTCGAAACCATCCGGGCCGG
>DATMSL010000793.1:0-8248 GCA_035565435.1 Dyadobacter sp.
CCTCGCTGTCAAAAGTCACTATACATGACAATTACTGATTATTCATGACAATACATCACCAGATCTGACTATTCATGACAATAGATGACTAGTTATGACTATTCATGACTACATCTGAAAATTCAAGACAATACATGACTACATCTGACAATTCATGACTAGTTCTGACAACACCGCACCCTACCAACCCGGATTCTGTCCCAGTGCAGGGTTTCTGATGCGATCAGGCTCCGGAATGGGGTAGAGGTATTTTTTATCCGCCCATTCGCGAGCACCGGGGTTCCACATGACTTCGCCGGAAGTGCCTTTTGATAGCTGGATGCGGCCTACGGCAGTCGAGGGGCTCACGTCCACAAATGCGATACCCGGAGTAGTGGAAGTAGGTTTGGTACCCTGGTAGAAATATACGTCGTTCTTGCCGTCGCCATTCAGGTCGTATTCGCCGAGGGCCGGTACGTACATGCCGTTCATAGGTGCGCTCTGGAACAGGTTCCCCAGTTTCCATCTTCTCAGGTCGTCGGGGCGGAGGCCTTCGAAGACCATCTCTGTACCTCTTTCACGCAGTACTTCGAGCAGCACCGCATTGGTAAACTTGCCGCCAAAGAACGATACCATGTAAGGATCGGCCGTGGTAGGAAGGCTCGTCAATGTCGCGCCGGTGATCCCTGCGCGCTTGCGCAATGCCCCGATGGTGTTGGTCCATTCCGCATCGGTCATTTTTTCGAGTTCGGTCAAAGCCTCCGCCTTGTTCAGGAGCACTTCTGCCCAGCGCATGATAATGTGTGCGTTGTCGTTGCGGCTTTCGTCGTCGAAAGGGAAACGCTCGTCATAGCACCATTTGATCGGCTGGTAACCTGTGTAAGTCTGGGTGAAATTCGGCGGGGCAATAACAGGCGCGCCGTTTTCGGTACGGGTGTAGTCGCCCATGCGGATGGTTTGCTTCAAACGCAAATCACGGTTCTTAACCTCTTCCACGAAAGGAGTGGTTTCGTAACCCTTTTTGCTGGTGAAAGGAGTGCCGTCCAGGTTCAGGTAGGTATTCACAAAACGGCGTGTCAGGCTGGGACGGTTGCCGTAGGTAGGGCTGATGAACCGGCGGTTGGCGGAGCTGTATATCTGCAAACTGGCGCTCAACGCTACGGAAAGAATGGTTTCGTCGGCAAATGCACTTTTCGCGATAAACAATTCACGGTAGGCCCTGTCCGGCGAGGTCGAATGCAGTGTAAAACCAGTGATCGCATTGGCTTCTTTCACCACTTCTTCATACCAGGCATTGGCAGTTGCCTGCTTGTTGTCCTCGGTATGGTATTTCCGCCACGACGCTTCGAACAATGCAATGCGCGTTTTGTACGCGCGGGCCACGTTTTTGGTAATGCGCGTCACCGACGGGTCGGAAGTCAGCGTAATGTTCTCGATCGCGAAATTCAGGTCCGCAAGCACTTTGTCCATTACTTCGTAACGGTTCATGCGCGGGCCGTACAACGTAGCATCGTCCTTTACGTCGATCGTCTTGTCTATCCAGGGTACATCTCCGAACCTTTTTACCTTATCAAAATAAAACAAGGCCCGGAAGAAGCGCGCCAAACCGAGGTAATGGTTTTTGGTAGCGACGGTGCTTTTTTCCGTGTTCTCAATGAAATAATTGATATTACGCAGCTGTGACCAGCTCCATCCGCTGCTGGTGATCGGGCTCAATGCATTCACGGCCAGGTAATCGTCCACGCCATTGCGGGCTACCAGGTCCGAGTTGTCGTCGATCTGGAAAACGCCTACGTCCGTACCGGGAAGCAGGTCATAAAAGGAGGCGGCGTAAAGTTCCAAACCTGCTTCCGAGCTAAAAACGGCTTCGTTGGTAGCGGTATCTACCGGTACTTCATTCAGGTCGCAGGAGCTTGCCGTAGCGAGCAGCATTACGGCCAGGGTATAACTAAGTATTTTTTTCGTTTTCATAATTGCATTAGAAATTGAGTGACAGACCGATAGATACGGATTTCAGCATCGGATAGTTATATCCGTCGCCGGAGCCCCCACCGCTCAGGTCGCGGTCGGAACCGTAAATGCTGGTCACGTCGGTGTCGCGGGTCCATTTGTACAATGGCGACCAGGTCCACAGGTTTTCACCGGATACGTAGATTTTCAGATCGCGGGCGTGGATTTTCGAGGTAATGCGCTCGGGAATGGTGTATCCGATTTGCAGGTTTCTTAAACGGATATAGCCGACATTCTGCATGTAACGGTCGTTGGCCACCTGCAACGCGCGGCCTGAGCCTTGGGCTACATAACCTACCAGGCGCGGGAGATAAGCGTCGAAGTTACCGAGCTCTTCGCGGTACATATTATCCTGCTGCCAGCGCGGGTACGAGTTGTAAGGCCGGTTGTATTGGCCCCAGAAACGCGCTTCCGAAGATGGGTACCAGTTTTGCTTCAGTACACCCTGGAAGAAAGCACCGAGGAAGAAGCCGTTCCAGTCTCCCGACAGGTTCACGCCGTAAGTGTAGCGTGGCTCGGAGTTGCCGATAATGGATTTGTCGCCCGAGTTGCCGACGCGGTTCAGTCCCTGGTAAATCACATTGTCACCGTCCAGGTTCTGGAATTTGAGGTCACCCACATAGTTTTTGCGGGTATTGGTGTTCGGGATATTCGCCTGAGACGGAGATTCGGCGATTTCAGCCTCAGAGCGGAACAGACCTGCAACCTTGTATCCCCAGATCTCACCCACACGCTGGCCTTCGTAGTAGTCGGTCAGGTTTTTGTCGGGGTTGTTGTATTTGGTGATAGTTGCTTTGTAGTCGGCTAATGTGAAACGCACATTGTAGTGGAATGGCTTTGAGGCCACATTGAACTGGTCGTCCCAGTTGATGGAAAGCTCCCATCCGTTAGTCTTCAAATCGGCATAGTTGCCTTTTGGAACAGTCGTTCCGAAAACTGCGGGAGCGGTTGGTCCCACTGTGAACATGTCGGTCGTTTTGCGCTGATAAATGTCCCCCGAGAATTGCAGCCGGCTGCTCAATGCATGGAAATCAAGACCAAAGTTGGCGGTCGTAGATGTTTCCCAGGTCAAACCGTCGGGCACAACACCTGGCATGCTGGTCGTTTGCGGACGAATACCGTTAATCACACGCCCCGATTGCAAAATGTTGAATTTCTCGTAGAATGAATAAGGGTCGATATTACCGTTACCCAATGAACCATAAGAAGCGCGGAGCTTTACATTGGACAGGATTTTAGGACTTACCTTCCAGAATGGCTCCTCGGATACCCGCCATCCGGCCGATACCGACGGGAAAAATGCCCATTGCTGGTCGGTCGGGAATTTCGACGAACCGTCGTAACGTCCGTTCACTTCAAGCAGGTAACGTTCGCGGAAGTTGTAGTTCAAGCGGAAGAATCCACCGGCAATAGCCCATCTGCGGTAACGCCCGGCCGTTGTAATGCTCTGTCCGAGTGCAAGGTTGATATTGTCGGCATCGCTGTAAACGATACCGTTGCGTTGGGCAAAAATACTGTCGGCCCGCGACCGCTCGTAGTTGAAACCGCCCAGCAATGTGAAGTTATGCGCATTGTTAAACGACTTTACATAGTCCGCATAGAAGTTGGTAGCCAGGTAGTTGATCGTGTTCCTGCCTTCCGCAATGTCGTTGGTGTTGGTACCGGTGTAGCCGGTTGCCCCTTTGGCGCGGCTGTATGGCACCGGTACGCGCACCTGGTGCGTAGCGAGGTCGGTGTTCTGGAAAGTCATGTTCGCCCGGAGGGTCAGCGCTTTCTCGAAGAACTGGGCCTTCAATGCAGTCTGGTTTTTCAGGAAACGGCGCGTCTGGTCCTGGGCATTGCGACCGTAGTAGTAATCCCCCACGGTGTAAGCTGCGGAGAACGACAGCGATCCGTCCGGGTTGGTCAACGGTGCCAGCGGGTGGCCCTCGTCGGCGATGTTGCGGTAAATACCGCTTCCTTCACCCACGTTCAGGGGCTGGTGGTATTTCATCGACGAGAACTCGGTGTTGTTATCGACGCGTAACCATGGAGTCAGCTGCACGCCGCCTTTGCCGCGGAAGTTGTACATGCTGTATTTGTCGGTGTTGTAGCGGAACAGACCATCCTGGTTATTGAAACGGCCGCTCAGCAGGTAGGTAGCCTTATCGGTACCACCGGCGATCGAAAGTGCGTGATCCTGGGCGCTGAGGCGTTTTTTATAGAGCTCTTTATACCAATCGGTGCTGTAAAAGTATTGATATTCACCGGTATTGGGGTTCACTTCTACGCGGGGCAGCGACGGGTCTTCGTATCTCCGCTTGATCTCCGCCAGGTAGGCAGGGGAGAATGCAATGGTTTTGTTGATCGCCGTCGGCGTGTTACCGTTGTCGTTCCAGCGGGACCATGCATCGCTGAAACCCTGAGCCCACGGATATGAATCCACGATATTGTCGGGTACTTCCGTTGGTGCTTTAATAGAATAGTTGGCCGAATAGGAAATCCGCATTTTACCCTCGGGAGCTGGTCTTGTAGTAATCAATACCACCCCGAATACCGCACGTGCACCGTAAATGGAGGCCGAAGCCGCATCTTTCAGTACCGAAATGCTCTCGATATCCTGCGGGTTCAGCATACGCGGATCACCTTCCACACCGTCGATCAGGACGAGCGCACTTCCGTTCTGGCCGATGGAAGTCGTACCGCGGACGTTGAATGAAGGCGATTGGGTAGGCTTGCCATCGAACATCCGGATGTTCAGGTTGGGCACCGTGCCCACCAGGCCTTGCGCCAGGTTGGGGATCGGACGGTTTTGCAATACTTCCTGTCCCACCTGGTCGACGGCGCCGGTCAGGTTCACTTTCTTTTGTGTACCATATCCGACAACCACCACCTCGTTCAGCGATTTACTGTCGGCTTTCAATGCGATATCAATGGTGGACCGCGTGCCGGTCGCAACTTCCTGGCTTGTGTAACCTACATAAGAGAACACCAGCACGGCGCCGCCTTCGGGAATTTCGAGGGTATAGTTGCCATTTGCATCGGTGACCGTACCTGTCTGAGTGCCTTTGATAACCACGTTCACGCCGGGAATACCAGCAGGGGTGTCCCCATCGGTTACGCGACCTTTGATCTGGCGGTCGGCCTTCACAATGCTCTTGTGTACGTTACCGGGTAGAGTGCCGGTTTTAGGATCGGGAGTCGGGCTTGCCCAGCTCGTGCCGCCGAGGATCGCGAGCAGCGCCGCATGGGCAATCGATTTTTGTAAGGTTCCCGCACCGAGCGGCCACCTTTCGTTACATCGATACATATGGGTGTAGATTTTGGGTATGGTGAATGAATTGAGTTAGTTCCGGTTTTGAGGCGACAAAATTGGACAATCCGCATTATTTACGGCGGCCATGCATTGCTATTTAACAAAATCATAATCTGGATTGCGAGACGGGTTAAGGGGGATTTACGACTTGAAAAGTCAAGAATGACTGAACAAATACTGTATTTGTTTAACTATATGATGAAAAAATGGTAGAAATAAAATAAGAAGGTGCTCTGGTGGTGGCGATAGCTCACACCGCGAAGGGCAGTTATGGAAGTGCGGCGATCAGAATTGAGGGTTTCTGAGTGCAGCTTCTCTACGAATGATTGTTAATTTTAGCCGCATTTATTTATTAAACTAAACCTTATGCAATTTAAATCAACTTCGCTGGCAGCCATGCTGCTCCTGTTTCTGACCGTTAGTTTCCATTCCCTGGCGCAAACCGGCCGGCCCGATCCCGAGAAAAAACTCGCCGAACTGGGCATAACACTGCCGAAAGTGAACCCAGGAAAAGGAAATCTCCTGAGTGCGGTGCGTGTGGGCAACCTCATTTATCTTTCGGGCCACGGCCCCGACAAACCCGGCGGCGGCCAGATCTTGGGTAAAGTGGGGGATGACCTCACCGTCGAGCAGGGAAAAGAAGCGGCTAAACTTTGCGGTATCGCATTGCTGGCTTCCTTGAAACACGAGATCGGCGATCTGAAAAAAGTGAAGAGGGTCATTAAAGTACTGGGCCTTGTGAACTCCACGCCGACGTTGACCCAGCAACCCCAGGTTATCAATGGTTTTACCGATTTTATGGTGGAAGTTTTCGGCGAAAGCGGCAAGCACGCCCGTTCCGCGATTGGTGTGGCATCGCTGCCTTCGGGTATTGCCGTGGAGATCGAAATGATCGTCGAAGTAGCGCCGTAAGTACCTTTTTTTGTTGGAAAAGCCTTATTATTGAAGGTATTAATCCAAAACTCCCCCCCCCATGGCTACTGTAAACATTTACCTCACTTTTAACGGCAACTGCGAAGAGGCCTTTAATTTTTATAAATCCGTTTTTGGCGGAGCGTTTCCGTATGTAGGCCGGTTCGGGGAAATGCCGCCGGGAGAGGATGGCAAAAGTGTGAGCGAGGAGGACGCGAACAAGATCATGCACATCAGCTTGCCGATCAGCAAGGAAACGATCCTGATGGGTAGCGATACCGGCGGTGAATGGGCGGCAGGTTACAAGCCGGGGAATAACTTTTCGATTTCCGTCAGTGCCGAAAGTCGTGGAGAGGCCGAAACCCTTTTTGCCGGACTTTCGGCGGGCGGGCAAGTAACGATGCCGCTGGCAGACATGTTCTGGGGGGCATATTTTGGAATGCTGACCGATAAATTTGGGATCAACTGGATGGTCAACTATGACGATCCGGAAAAAATGCAGGGTAAATGACCGTCGAACAAGTATTAGCACAGCTCGAATCGCTCGGATCTGAAAAAGTGCGCGCCATGAATGCGAAAAATGGCGCGCACGAAAATCAGTTCGGGGTGAAAATGGGCGATATCAGAGCCATAGCGAATAAAATCAAGTCCGACCATGAGCTGGGTCTGGCTTTGTGGAATACCGGCAACATCGAAGCGCAGCTTTTGGGAATGCTGATCATGAAGCCCAAATTGCTGTCCGTCGGCGAGCTCGACCGGCTGGTGCATGGTATCAACTACGGCTGGGTCGCCGATTGGTTTTCGTCTTATATTGTCAAGGAGCATCCGCAAAAGGAAGAACTTCGCGAGGCGTGGATGGAATCGGATTACCCGTGGGCGGCGCGTGCGGGATGGAGCCTTACGGCCGGGCGTGTGACGCGCGACCCTGCGGGGATCGACGTCCCGGGCCTGCTCGATCGCATTGAGTCGGAAATGGCCGCGGCCCCGTCCGAAGTACAATGGACCATGAACACCACCCTGGCACAGATCGGGATACATTTTCCCGAGCTCCGCGCACGTGCATTGGCGATCGGCGAAAAACTGGGTATTTACCGCGATTATCCGGTTTCAAAAGGCTGTACCTCACCTTTTGCGCCGATCTGGATCAATGAAATGGTGAGCCGGCAGAACAAGTAACTTAGCGTCTGATCAGAAAGAATCCTTTGTCGTAACCCGCCTTCACGTGGTCGATCTCCATTTCCTGCTCGCCCGCGACGAACGATTCGAACTCCATTTTGATTTCGTAACCTTCGAAATGTTCGAGAAAGCGCTTCTCGTTGAAAAACCAGGCGGGGTAATGCGCCTCGTAAATCTCCGGCGGTACGACTTGCAACGTTAGCCGGTCGGGGCGATCGGCTTTGATGAATGCCGTCCTGTCAATGAGGATATATTTGAATTGATATTGTTTGATTGCTTCCAAAAACTCATGTGGTTTTTCAAGGTACTGCACTACGCTCGATAGCAGCAGCACGTCGGCCTTCCGGGCCTTCATACTTTCTTCGATCGTAAAATGGAATTTCAGGTTTTTATCTTCGAAGAACTCTTTTCCGCACCGGACGTAATTTTCCTGCTCCACCACGCTCCAATGTAATTGTACAGCGGCGGGGATCACGTCCCTGACCTGATAATAGGTGCTGCCTAGCGACCCTCCGAAATCCAGGACATTCAAACGGTTACCGCATTCAACGGCCGTATAAAGAAGTGCCGAAATGACCGAGTAGGGGTAAACTTTTTTATCAAATAACACCGAATCGCGCTCGTAAACTGCCTGGCCATTCTTCACTTTCAGGAGCGCGTTCTTTGTTTTGTCCAAAATAGCTTCGGCTTCGTAGCCTCCCGACAGCGCGGTAAGCGCTTCCCACTTTTTATAGTCGCCAAACCAGCCGTACGGATTTTTTTTCTTCGGTTTAAAGAAGCCCATAGTATTCTTTTAGATCAACCGCAATTTATGACATTATTCAGTAACTCGGTTATAATACGATATTAGCACAGGCAACTCTGTGATAATGAGCT
>DATMSL010000794.1:0-6066 GCA_035565435.1 Dyadobacter sp.
ATCTAAAATCGGCTTTTTGTCTACTGCGATCACGAAATGCCTTCCGCAGCAAACCGGGATATCAAGCTTCCTTAACTTATTCCTTGCTGTATCACTGAATACAACTGAGTAGACAGGCTCACGGTTTGGATAGCTTCCAATTTGATAGCCCAAGATCTCACCATCTGTAATAAACGGAAGGCTTGAATGATCGATAACGCCCTTTCGATATAGTCCTCTCTCAAATATCAAACTATCCAACAGATAAACTTCAACCTTCCATTTCGCAACGCTCACAGAACTGGAAATTTGAAAAGTGAGAATCATCAGTAATATCCATTTCAACATCCCGACAAAGGTAAATTGGCCAAAACTCGTCCAAGAAGAAAACACAATGTTTGCAAGAGAAATTACTTGATGCGCGTAGTTATCCGCAAAAGAAATGATCTAATGCACGGGCTGAATTACTCGGCGTATCACAAAAACCGAAACCCAAGCGTCAGCGAAAAGCGTGATAAATCCACACTATCATCCTTCGACAGGTGAAGCGTTTCCGTGCTGAATTCGGTTTTGCGCTGAAGACGGTAGATGGCACCCATCATGGCAGTGCCGGTGAGGTTGAGGGCGAATTTGGAGCTTATAGGTTGTTCGATACCCACACTGACGCCCCAGTTCATCGTTTTGCCCGAAAAGGTGAATTGCTGTGCCCCTACCACACTTTTATTTTCATAGGGCTGATAGCCAAGCAACAAGGAAGTGAGAATGGCTGTTTTGCCATTTTTTAAAAAGGAACGATGAGTCAAAGCGCCGCTCAAATGCTGGATCGTCACTTTTTCGCTTTGCAGGCTGTCCAGGTTAGCCTTTGCTTTATACATTTCATAACGCAGGCCGAAGCCGACATGCTTCCAGGGGAAATAGGCAACATCGCCGCCAAACGCGATACCGGATTTGAGATCTTTGATATACTCCTGCTCGTCGTGGCTGTACACCCTACCCACGCGGTACAACCGGTAAGCATACCCCCCGTTCAAACCGGCACTCCAACGTGGAAGATTGGTCTCATTTGCTTTTTTTTCGCTCGGCGCGGGTTTCAAAGGCTGATCAAATGCCTCTTCGCGATCCTTCTTCCATTCGGTAATGGAAGCTTCCTGAGCGCTGGCGCCATGGCCGAGCATACCCATAATCAGTAACAAAGCGGCAAAAGATCTGATCATTATTTGCGGAACGCGCGAGTTTTTAAGAACTCAAAACTACTATTTTCAGGACATATTCAGCTTCCGGTCTTTCAGAAATTGTCAGATTGCGGCTTTGACACCCGCTTTTTTGAGTTTTTCAATAATAAAAGCGCCCAATGCCCTACCCTGCGCCTGCCCGTTTTCGATCGCGTCGCGGTAGTGGATTCCGCCGTAAAGCCGCGAAATAGCGGCTTCCTCCGAAGCCTGCCGGAATGATTTAAAATCCCTCGTCGGCAGTTCGAATATCACTTCGGTATCGTCGCGGAATGCGAAATTATCGCCTAGCAAATAGGTTAATGTTTCGGCTACTGCTGTTGAAATGACGCTATGCCCGCTAGTATACTCGGGAAAAGGGGGAGTTTGTAAGAGCGGTTGCCATTTGGGATCAATGCTCCGGTTGATCACCGTTTCCGGCCGCACCCGGCTGCTGCGGTACTTTTCATCCCAGCAACTGATGAATGCGTCCATCAGCGTGGCGGCGGCCAGCGAATGCACCATAATACCTTTGTCGACATCCAGATTGGCCTTAGTGGTGGCAATGCCGGTAATGTTCATCCAATGCCCTCCCGGGCTGATTTTCTTGAAACCAATATTCATATGCCCCGAGGTATTGATCGCGAAGGGGTTGCAATCCCAGTATGAAGCAATGAACCGCTGCTGTTCGGTCAGGTTTTTACCCACATCATACACTTCTTTCGTCAACTTGTAGAACTCGCTGGTACTGTCCTTGCTGAACTCGACGGGCGGTTTGGCCAGAAACTGGCTGCACGAATCGATCAGCACCGGTCGGATCGTTTTCCAATGGGGTTCGACCCCCTCTATATAGCCTGGCGGTGTCGGGTACCAATAGGCATCCCCTTTTTTAGGTCGGTACCGCAAACGTGTGCTGAGTTTGAGATACCCATCGGTAGAAGCGTCAGCGGCGATTTTCCTGGCCACATCCTGCGCCACGGCAATCGAGCGGTCGATCATTGCTTGCGAATGCCCCTCGCGGAGCAATGCGATGATCAGCTTCTTCTGATCTTCTTCGAGCATGTACCCCGACGGAATGATGAGCCTCCCGGTTTCCAGGATACAATACAGTGCGGCAATCTGGTAATCATAATTCGTCGCCTCGATGTTAACCGGGTTAATGCTTTTGGTAAAAACCGTCGGTGCGACGATTTGCTTATTATTTCGCGCCACAATCTCGTGCGCCCCCAGGAGACAATAGGTGTAAAAACGGCTGGCTGCCGGCGGGTTCACCACGTCGTGGATCATCACCATAGTTACCGAGAAAACAGCCGGCTGCAGATGCTTCCGCAGCTCTTCCCGTGCAGGATTGGCAAAAACAGATTGGGTAAAAATCAATAGGAAGAGAAGGATCCGGCGCATTACTTTCTGGAATTTTTATAAAACTGCAATGGCTCATTGAATGCGCCGATTACTAAAAAAGGTTGGTTCGCGATGTTAACCTGCACAGCCGTTTTTACATCCCCGATTATCGACAGCCCTGCCTCCGGTTGCTCTACGAAGCGGAAACCACCCTTGCCGTCGCCGACCAAGAGGTTACCATAGTTCGCATCCATACTGCCCAGTTTGAGGCGGTTATCTGTTTTGTTGCCCAACAGCAGCAAGTCTTTCAATCCATCGCGGTTATAGTCGCCCGTCAGGATCGTGCATACAGGCCCGAATTGCGCACGTGCGGGCATGGGGAACTTCTCGAATTTGCCATTCCGGTTCATAAAGCACACCGTACGAAGCTCTCGCACTTGGAGCTTGCCGGCCTTGGAAAGTTCCGCTGCCGGGATGATCTCAGGCATGGTCGCATTGGCATAATCGCGGTAGTAAGCGAATTTTTTACGCATTGGATAAATCTGGTCGTTCAGTTCGTCGCGGCTCACGAACGGGTAAGACTTGCCTTGCACATAGAAGTTGAAAAACGGGTCGATCGAGCCATTTTTGTCAAAATCGGCGAAATACAGTTCCGCAGGCTCCTTTTGAGAGGCTTTGATCTGTGAATTCTGTCCCAGGTTGCCGGCCAGCATATCCGGTTTGCCGTCGCCATCCAGGTCTTCTATTTGAATGGTATTCCAAAAACCGCTCTCTTCGCTTTGAAAGAATTCGGATGTTTTGTCGTCAAAATCTTTTCCATTGTACGTAAAAACCTTCACCGGCATCATTTCTCCCACTATTACCAGTTCCGGTTTGCCGTCGGCATTCAAATCACCCCATTGCGCATCGGTAACCATGCCTACTTTGAAAAACGGCGATTCCCGTATTTCGAAACGTCCTTTTCCATCATTCACTAATAAGAACGACGCCGGGGCCTCGGGGTACCGGCCGGGAATAATGCGACCGCCCACGAACAGATCCAGGTCGCCGTCTTTGTCGAAATCGAATGGACGCGCACACGACTTGCTGCTCGCTTTCAAATTCGGGACGGAAAGTACCGACAAGCTTAGCCCGCCCTTTCCGTCACTCAGATAAATTTCGTCTTGCAGCGAAACCGTATTCGGTTCAAAAAGCGAATAGCCACCTTTGGCAATGTACAAGTCGTCGAACGCATCGCCATTGGCATCAAAAAACACGGCAGCCGAAATAGCCGACGTATTTTCATCACCGATCGCGAAGCCGGGCATTTCGCGGAACGTTCCGTCTTTCTGCTGCAACCATATTTTAGCCTGCTTGTTTTGGTCGCCGCTCACGAAAATATCGTCCAGTCCATCCTTGTTCACATCGCCTTTCGTTACCACGGGGCCTGTCTGCGAATACATCGAGAGCATCAGCGGCTGGCGCTTGAAATCATTTTCGCTGAAACCCTCATGCTGGTAAGTGATTGCGGGAGCCTGCTTTTGGAATAATGCATTACGAATGTCCTCCTTGCCTGACTTATCAGCCTTTTTGCCTGACTTTTCGACTACAAGTAACTGGTTAGCCTTCACATTTTCAACGATCTGGCTCGTGCCATCCGGCCACAGGATCTTCACGGTGTCCACCACAGCCGCTTCACCAAGCCCAAAATGCAGCCGCAATGGCGTACACGAAAGATAGCCCCGATTGGGACTTACCTCCAGATATTGTATTACGCCTTTGTTTTTAAGGTAAACCCTCGCGCCCACACTGCCGGCATTAGTACCGCCTTGTTTCAGTTTCAATTGCAGCCAATTCCCGTTTTTTGATTCACTGGCTGTATTTTGGTATACAAATGCAGGTTCGTTGATATTGTTGACGACCAGATCCAGGTCTCCATCATTGTCCAGATCCGCATATACCGCGCCACTCGACACCGACGCATGTTCAAGGCCCCAGGGCTGCTGCATTTTGGAAAATGTGAGGTCATGGTTGTTTTTGAAAATATAGTTGGCCAATGCCGTGGAGGGCATCGCTTTCACCAGGTCCATGAGCTGAAAAGGCTCCTTGTCGACCGCCCGCTTGATCTTGTAATCGCCCCAGTATTTCAGAAAATCCTTATTGGTATAATCCCTGAGATAGCCATTGGAAACGAAAAGATCCTTGAAACCATCGTTATCGAAATCCGCAAAGAGCGGTGTCCAGCTCCAATCGGTGTTGGACACGCCTGCAAACTGGGCGATCTCGCTGAATGTGCCATCGCCGTTATTGAGCTGCAACATATTGCGCATATATTGCTTTTGAAGGTCCTGCCGCACCATCAGTTCGAAGGCTTCATAGTTTTCCTGCAACTGGAGCAGCTTCTGGCGCTGGTTGTCTTCCGGCAGCATGTCGAGCGACATAATATCCGGCAGGCCGTCGTTATTGAAATCCGCAATATCGATACCCATTGAAAACTGGGCCAGATGTCTGAAATACTGGCGCGTCACGTCCCTGAACGTGCCGTCGTGGTTATTGATATAGAGGTAATCGGGTTCGTTGTAGTCATTGGTGACGTAAATATCCTGCCAGCCATCCTGGTTCACGTCCGCGATCGCGATACCGAGCCCGAATGTGAGCGGGTACTGATGAATACCTGCCTTTTGGGTAACTTCTACGAAATGGTTTTTCTGGTTTTCAAAAAGCTTGTTACCAGCCAGCTCGTCCGTCTGTGTACGGAACTTCGCGAGCTCCATGTTGTCGATCTTCTTGGTCGTATGGTTGAGCAACATCATATCCAGATCGCCATCGTTGTCGTAATCAAAGAAAGCGGCCTGGGTGCTGTAACTGATATTGTCGAGCCCATACTCTTTCGCCTGTTCGACGAATTTAAGGTTGCCCTGATTGATAAAAAGCTGATTCTTGCGGTCGTCGTCCTTCACCTTGCCCGAGTAGCAAATGTATATATCGAGCAATCCGTCGCCATTCACATCGGCCATCGTCACACCCGTTTTCCAGCCTCCCTTCCGGCCTTCAAGCCCCTTCCCTGCCGATGCGGTAATGTCTTTAAACTTCATTTTTTCCCCTTTTGCGCCCAGGTTCAGATAGAGCTTATTGGAACCCATATTGGACGTAAAGAAAAGGTCGTCGAAACCATCGTTATTGATGTCCCCTACCGCGACGCCACCGCCATTGTAATAATATTCGTAGGACATCACATTCTGGCTCTCGGTTTCGCTGACGGGGTTCACGAAATCGACGCCTGTCTGCTTGCTTTCGAGGAAACGGAACAACGTATTCTGCGCCCTGACACCGGTAGAATGTAATGCCAGCAGTAAAATGGCAGACAGGTAAAAAAGGCGACCTTTGTGATTCATTGAGAGAGTAATACCGATTTAGAAAGGAAGATTTATTACTAAAATAAAAAACTTCAACCAAAAGTTGAAGTTAAGACTTAGTGCAATGCTTTGGGAAGAAAGCGATAAGAAAAATAATATTTCTTATCGCTTTCGTATTATTTATTTATCCCACCAAACGCGAG
>DATMSL010000795.1:0-4151 GCA_035565435.1 Dyadobacter sp.
GAATAAACTCGTTTTTCATACCACCAAACTCCTACGCGCATACATATAATGCGAAGTCAGCATCTGGTGGCAATGTGCCCGAATTATGTTTTTTAAAGTTTGATAAACAGCATGGCGTGCCGTTACCTTTGTGCCATCTTACCCGCCGCCGCCTTCGGAAACTATAAATTTACAAACCATGTCAAAATCACTTCATTCAAAGCATTGCGTGCTGAAAAGCACTTGTACGCCCCGTCGTTGTTGTCCGGCGGATGTCTGGCGTAGTTAAATGCGTTTTTTTTAAATCTTTTAGTCTATAAAATACATAGATTAAATATAATATCCTGATCCGACGGTGTGCGGAATGGCTACCGACGAGACTGCAGGCTCTCCGACGGAAAGCCATTTCTGCCATCGCCGGATCGGGTTCTCCAAGTTCATGATCGCAAATAATACTTATGGAACATTTATTACTTTTAATACTTTTAATATCCACTCCCCTGCTGGCCCAGCAACGCACGCTCACAGGTGTGGTCAGTGCAGAAGATGGGGCTCCCCTCCCGGGCGTGAACGTGGCAGTGAAAAACACGCGCCAGGGTACGATTACCGATACCGACGGCCGTTTCACGCTGGCGCTTGTCAAGGGTGAAGCGCTGGTATTTTCCTTCATCGGCTTCATAGCGAAGGAATTGCCCGTTACCAGCTCCAACGAATACGACGTAACACTGCTCGCCAGCACGCACACGCTGGGCGAGGTGCAGGTGGTAGGCTCACGAAATGCCAACCGGACGAAGATCGATTCGCCGGTACCGGTGGATATCATTGACTTGAAACCTCTGCTCGAATCGGCGCCGCAGGTCAGTATTACGCAGCTTTTACAATATGTTTCCCCCTCTTTCCACTCGGTGAACGGTACCAACGCGGGTGATGCAGGCTCCGCGCTCAACCTTTCCCAGCTGCGCGGATTGGGCGTGGATCAGTTGCTGGTGCTGGTCAACGGCAAAAGGCGCCATAAGAGCGCTAATATCAACTGGGGCGGTCTGGGCAATGGCGCTACCGGTTACGACCTGAATGCGATCCCCACCGCAGCCATCGAGCGCGTCGAGATCCTGCGTGACGGCGCGGCGGCACAATACGGCTCCGACGCCATTGCGGGGGTGATCAATATCGTGCTCAACAAGAGCGTCGACCAGCTTACTTTGAGCTCCACTGCCAGTTCTCGTCGCCGCGGGGATGGCGTAACCACCCGTACCAATGCCAACTACGGTTTCGCATTGGGCAAAAACGGCGGTTACTTCAATACCACAGCCGAGGTTGCCACGCAAGCGATTGCCATATTGCCCGGCAGGGATGACGCCGGTCTTTACCTTGGGCCGATTTACGGAGGAGGCGCCAATACCCGCAATTACGATGCCATTTATACGAAGGAGATCGACGAGGCCATTCTCGCGTCGCGTGGTATTGACCGCCACCATTTCGATCGTCGAGGAGGTGGTTCCAACAAGGCCAAGGACGCATTGCTGTTTTTCAACGCCGCCGTTCCGATCCGCCAGAATGCCGAGCTTTACGCATTCGGAGGTATCAGCCACCGCAATTCGCAGTTCACCGCCGTATACCGGCTGCCGGGCTGGACTGAACGCAACAATTCGTTTCTCTATCCGGACGGCTTCCTGCCGGCGATGGAGAACATCATTACCGACAAGTCATTCGCGGTGGGCATTAAAGGCAAGATCCGCGACTGGGACGTCGATATTTCCAATGTGTATGGTAAAAACGACTTCGGGAATGTGATTACCAATTCGCTCAATGCGAGCCTGGGCCTGAAAACCCCCACTACTTTCGATGCCGGCAGCTACAATGCAAGCCAGAATACCGGCAGCATCGACATCAGCCGCTATTTTCCAAAGGCGCTGAAAGGCATCAACGTCGCATTCGGAGCGCAGTACCGTGTAGAGACCTACCAGATTATCGCGGGCGAGGAAGCGTCCTATTCCAAAGCCGACCTCCGGACGGTTTACGGCCTCGATACGACGGCAACCGGCATTGTTTATCAAACCAAGGAAGGCAGCATTGGGCTAAACGGATTGTCGCCGGGCTCACAGATTCACGCAGGCTTCCGCCCGGAAAACGAGGTGAGTGTGAACCGTTCGATCCTCGCCGGTTACGCGGATATTGAGGCAAACATTACCAACAAATGGCTGCTGTCCGGTGCCGTGCGGCTCGAAAGCTTCTCCCAGCTCCAAAATGTGACAACTTATAAAGTAGCAACGCGGTATAGCATTACCGATTGGCTGGGCATCCGTGCATCGCACAATACGGGCTTCCGCGCACCCGACCTGGCCCAGTATTACTACACCGAGACATCCACCAGTTTCCAACAAGGCCGCGCCATCGACCAGGTAACCGCCTCCAACCAGAGCGCCGCGACCCGCGCCTTGGGCATCCCTACGCTCACGCCCGAGAAATCGAAAGGTTTCACCGCCGGCTTTACCTCTCAGCCATTCCGCAACTTCGAGCTCACGGCGGACGCCTATCTCGTGGATGTGAACAACCGCGTGGGCAATACCGGCAACTTCTCTGCCACGGACGTCAATCTGCCGGGCGAAGTACGCACCCTGTTCGTGCAGACGGGCACTACCCAGGCCAAGTTCTTTTACAATTCGTTCAGTACCCGCACGAAGGGCCTCGAAATCACGGGAAGCTACCGCACACCATTCCGCAGCGGCACACTGAGCCTGCTTTTGGGAGCCAATTTTGTCAAAAACGAGGTAACCAAAGTGAATACGCCGAAAGGCCTGGAAGCTTACCGCTACATTATCTTCAACGACGGTGAAAAGGCTCGCGTTACCTCGCAGATTCCGGGTCAGAAGATCACGATGCAGGGTATTTTCAAGACAAACCGCCTGACCTACCTCGCACGTGCCGTCTATTTCGGCTCGGTGACCAATGCCTCTGCACTGAATGCTACCTTTCCCAAACCCGATTATTTCTACCAAAAACTGAAACCAATCTGGGTAGCGGATGTATCGGTGTCCTACGCCCTGTCCAGGTCCATTCAGGCTACCTTGGGCGTCAACAACCTCTTCAACGAACTGGGCGACTATTCCGACCCGAAATTAAGCGCATTGAACAATCCATCGGTGATCGGCATTCAGAACGGCAGTGCCGGCATCCAGCCATTCATCCGTGTTACCACAAAACTTTAATCCTATGAAACCATTTCAGCGCTTGGCCCGCCCGGCATTTCAGCTCCTCGGCATTATTCCGGCCATTTTCCTCGCTTCCGGCTGCAAAGACACCAGCTACCTCGACGTCGACGCCGCAGACCGGCCTCCGCTCAGCGCCTACATCAGTTTCGTAAATGCGCGCCCCGTCGATACCGGCTTGTATTTCTGGACTTTCACTGACAAAGTGACTACCGCGCCCGTAGCCATCAACAAAGCCTCGGAATACCTGCCCACCGTGTTCGGGAACGTGCAGATCAACTTCACCGAAGGCACCAATACCAGCTACAAGGCATCCTACCAGTTCGGCAACTCGGCGACATTCACGGCTACCGGCCGCCCCAACGGCCCCATCGCGACTTTCTACCACACGGTAGTGGCCGCCCGGACCGCCAACAACAAAGCCGATTCACTGATTCTTTTTTACGACGATCTCAAAGCGCCGGTCGCTGGTAAGGCCAAGCTGCGGTTTATCAATCTTTCACCCGGCGCCGGCACCCTGAATGTGGTTCAAAACGGAAAAACGCTCTTCTACCAGGTCGCCTACGGCCGGGCCGCCAACTCTGCATTATCAGGAGAAGCATTGAGCGCCTGGTCGCTCGGCCCGTTTGAAACCGTGGACGCCGGTGCGTTCAACGTCGATTACCTCGATGCCGCCACCGGCGCGAAAGTCGGAACCGCCAACCTCCAACTGCAAGCCGGAAAAATATACACGGCCTTCACCCAAGGCCTTACCGACGCCAGGCCGGCCTTCGGCACAAGCGTTATCGAACATCCTGTAAAGTAAATGGTGATTGGACAAGATGAAAGCCGCACTGCCGATGGTGGTGCGGCTTTTTGTGTTGATTACAAAAACTAATAAAATGTTTGTTATTTACAAACATTTTATTAGTTTTAATACAGATTTGAAGAAGTCAGCCAGACGATAATCGGCACACACTATAATGG
>DATMSL010000796.1:0-6999 GCA_035565435.1 Dyadobacter sp.
ATGCACGAAGCCTTAGCTTCGCGCCAGCGGCGCCGAGGCGCCGCTGCTATTTTTGTGTCATTCCATTGTGAATATCTACAAGGATGTGATGATCATCGCGCACCCAGCTGCCGCTCTGGTATTTCTTGTGTTTAGCACTGAACAGATAATCCTCGAACATATCATAAGCCTTGTGCGCCTCTTCGACCGAATAGAATGAGCCCAGCCAGGTGGCTGGTATCTTGTCTTTTTTAACTATTCCGACTCCCACATTGTAAAGCTTCACAATGCCCTGGGAAAACTCCATGGAAATATAATCCTGTTCGCGAACTTGTGCGCTGCTGAGGATCGATGCCGTATGTGCCAGATAGTTGAGCAGTCTGGCGCGGATTTGACCATCACTTTCAGATTTTGCGGGCTTGACACGCCACCAGTTGTTTCGTCCAAAATAAGGATCATCCTGGAAGCGCAGCAGCTTGTGACCGTATTCAATTAGCGAAACGCTTTCGCTAGGCGAAAATTCGAAGTTGATCAGCCGCATTCCGTTGCCGGTATAGGAAAAAAACACACCTATTTCCTCCGTCTTGCGGTTCGAAGTGAGGAAAATGGTGTGGGCGACGGTATCAAAATTCCATTTCCCGGCGGTGTATTCGCCCGCTGTTCCCACTTTGGTGAAGGTACTGTCGGGAAAAAATGAGATCAGCATATTGTGCTTATCACCCGCCTCGTATTGCGTCAGCGGGCGCCCGTCTGGTTGAACAATTCCCCGCTCGGTGATGCTCACACTTGAGATACGCCAGGTGCCGAGCATGTTTGCAGGTTTGGGTTTAATACGATCTTCCATTGTCTCCCGGGGCAGCCGCTTGGGCTGTTTGGGGCCGGTGCGGTATATGATCCCGTGGTTATGCATCATAGTGATCGTAATGAAGAGGATGAAGAGTTTCAAGGATGTCATGGCGCGGCTATGGATGGGGGTTGTATTACCCTCAAGTTAGGCATTTTCTTCTAATCAAATTGAAGTAAACAAGCAGGAACATGAAATATTGAGTAATTCCGGGGGACTTTTTACTTATCTCCGCATATCGGGATGGTCATACTGCATCCGTATTTAATCCTAAACCCAGGACTTCTGCTCATGAACTTGCTCAGGTTGCTACCGCTGCTGTTTGCTTTTGTATTATTTGGATTTGAAGATGATTTTAACCGGCCCGCAATGGAATATGTGGCGCCTCATTCTGCTGACACGTCACTGCGTGCCGTACAGGATGCCAAGGGCGAAACAATCAGCATTTTCAGGGGCAACGACACCCAACCAATATTGACACAGAATGCAAAACCCGATTTTAGACCTTACCTGCACCCACTCGTTGCCCCCGACGGTAAAGGCGTTCTTACTGAGTATAGCCCGGGGCACCACAAGCATCAAACAGGCATTTACTGGGGCTACACCCGCGTGAATGGTCGTGACTATTTCCACCACCCAAGCGACGGTTATTGGAAGAAAGTATCGGCCAGCGTGATCGAGGCAAAAGGCACGGAAGTGAAATGGCAGACCGTCTACGACCTGCTCGATTCCACGGGCACTGCCGTACTAACCGAGACACAAAACTGGTCGATGCGCGTGAAGGACGGGAAATATCTCCTGGACCTGGAATGGAACGGCGAGGCCCAGACCGACGTGACAATCGGCAAATACGACTACGGCGGTCTTTTTGTGCGTATGCCGTGGAAAGAAGGCATCAAAGGTGCGGTGATGAATGCGGCCCGTCAAAAGAACGAAAAAGCAGAAGGACAGGCCGCCATGTGGGTGGATATCGGGATGCAGGTAGAAGGTCGTAACGATTTGGCGCACATTGCTATTCTGGACCATCCATCCAACAAAGGCTATCCGCAAACCTGGCGTGTAGACGGGCAGCTGGGCGCGGGACCTGCGCGGGCACGTAAAGGTGACTGGCATATTAAAAAAGGAGAAACCGAGATCATTAAGCATGAACTGGTGGTTTATACAGGTGATTTCAAGGATGTTGAGCTGAATAAGACTTTCGGCGAGTTCATCGGTAATACCGGCCAGTATAACACCACGGCTCTTTGGGCATTGGCACAGAAAGAGGGAAGGGAGGCCAAGTTTCTGAGCGCGCAGGAAGCAGTGGCCGCCATGACGGTCAAGGACGGTTATCAGGTGAATGCATTTGCTTCCGAGCCGATGATGACCCAGCCGATGGCATTCTGCTGGGACGACCGTGGACGGATGTGGATTGCCGAGAACAAAGATTACGAGTCACGCGGCAAAGGCTTTTCCAACGCCGGTACCAGCCGCATCCTGATCCTGGAAGACACCGATCACGACGGCGTAGCCGATAGCAGGAAGGTATTTATGGAAGGCATCGCGTTTCCGGCTGCACTGGCGGTCGGTTTCGGCGGGGTGTTCGTAGGAGCACCGCCTAACCTGCTTTTTGTACCCGATAAAAACGGCGATGACAAGGCAGATGTAGATGATATCGAAGTTCGCCTGACCGGCTGGGGTATTCGCGACCGCCACGAAACGCTCAATAGCTTCCATTGGGGGCCGGATGGCTGGCTTTACGGCTTGCAGGGCTTCGCGACACCTTCCAAAGTAGGCAAGCCGGTTGGAAAAGGTAAATTATATCGGCATAACGATGCATTTCCAGAAAATATCGAGGTGGAGGACGGCGTCGATATCAATGGCGGCGTGTGGCGATACCATCCTACAAAGCGTAAATTTGAAGTGGTTGCCCACGGTTTCAGCAATCCCTGGGGTATTGACTATGACGCAAAAGGCCAGCTGTTTATCACGGCTTGTGTAATCCCGCATTTGTGGCATGTGGTGCCGGGTGGAATTTACCACCGGCAGGGCGGACAGCATTTCAATCCTTACGTGTATAATGATATCAAGACCATCGCCGATCACAGCCACCGGTCGGCGCATGGCGGGGCGCGCATCTACCTTTCCGATGCATTCCCGGTTTCGGAGCGCGGCAAGATATTCATGGCTAACATCCACGAACATGGCATTCTTTCGGATCAACTCGTGCCAAAAGGTTCGGGCTTTTCGGGCAAGCATAGCGACGATTTCCTGATGGCCAACAATGCGCAATGGGTCGGTTTCAGCATGGAAATAGGGCCCGAGGGAGGCATGTACATCCTCGACTGGCACGACGCCGACATTTGCGGTTCGGATGTACTCAACTCCGAAACCGGACGGATTTTCAGGGTTATGCCCAAAAACTCCCTCGCCGAAAACTGGAAAGGGCGTTACGACGACCTCAACAAACTTTCGGATGCAGAGCTCGCCGCATTGCAAACCAGCAAAAGCGAGTGGCACGCCCGCCGCGCACGCGTGATTTTGCAAAGTCGGGCCGTGACAGGTAAGATTTCACAAGATGCCGTTGCAAAATTGAATGCATTATATCAGTCCAAAGACAATGCCGACAACCGTCTTCGCGCTATGTGGGCGTTGAAAGTGACTGATAACCTGGGTAGTGCAGCATTGAAACAGGCGCTGTCCGATGCGGATGCCCACGTGCGTGCCTGGGCGGTCCAGTTCCTGTGCGAAGATGCGCAACCAGCGGCAGATGTTACCGGGCAGTTTGCGCAAATGGCTGTAAGTGATCCGTCGCCTGTTGTGCGGCTCTATCTGGCCTCGGCACTGCAACGACTGGATGCGAATGCTAAATGGGCCATTGCCAAAGGTCTGCTTACACACGCAGAGGATGCGCAGGACCATAATCTCCCGAAGATGATCTGGTTTGGAATCGAGCCGCTGGTGAAGGACAATGCCGCGAAAGCGTTAGAATTGGCCGCGGGGAGCAAGGTCCCGATGGTAACCCAGTTTATTGCAAGAAGATTAGTAGATGCAGATCAAATCAATATGCTGGTGGCAACCGCCGGTAAATCAATGGCGAACCGGGTAGATATCCTGACCGGTATGCGCGACGGTCTCGAAGGCCGGACCGACATTAAAACACCCGAAAACTGGAATGCCGTTTACGCCAAATTGAAACAGGCGGACAAACCCACTGCCCAACTTGCCGCCGACCTCGGTCGTCATTTTGGCGACATCGAATCCGCGAAAACAGCCTTAGCGACATTGAAAAATAAACCCGCCGATTTGGCAGAGCGCAAAAAGGCCCTGCATTCCCTTGCCGCGCGCCAGCGCCCTGAGCTCGCAGCTGAACTTCCCGCATTGTTGAACGACAATGCGTTACGCCTGGAAGCGATCCGCGCAGTGGCCGGTTACGATAGCGAGCCGTTGGCCAAGCAGCTCATCGACGCGTATCCGAAATTCAATACGCAGGAGAAATCAGAAGCCGTTCAAACGCTGGCCTCGCGCCCAAAATCGGGCTGGCTCCTTACGCAGGCTATTTCGAAGAATGTAATTCCTAAAAAGGACGTACCCACCTACGTCGCCCGCCAGCTCCGGAGAGTGGTCGGCAGCGGTTTTGTGGAAGTATGGGGGCCTATCGACCACGTTGCATTCGATGAAAAGACTTATAAAAAGTACCGCACTCTGCTCACGGACAGGGCAGTAGCCGACGCCAACAAAACCCAGGGGCGACTGGTATTTCAGCGTACCTGCGCTCCTTGCCATAAGCTGTATGGTGAAGGCGGTATCATTGGCCCCGAGCTTACGGGCTCTAACCGCGCCAACCTCGACTACCTCCTGGGCAACATCCTCGACCCGAGCGGCGAAATCCAGGACGACTATAAAATGGTCGTCATCACCACGCGCGACGGGCGCACGTATGTAGGTAACGTCGCCAAAGAAACCGACCGGCAGCTTACATTGCGCATCGTCGGGCAAGACGCTGTTTTGATCAACAAATCCGACATTCAAACCCGCGAGGTAACCCCATCATCGATGATGCCGACTGGCTTGCTGGATAATCTTTCGGAGAAAGAGGTTACGGAACTGATTGCGTATTTAAGGACAACGGCCCAGGTGCCGTTGACTAAGACCAGCGGAGGAAAATAAAAAAAGTGAGCAATGGCGCGAAGCTCCGGCTTCGCGCCGCCTATTCGCAGGCCTCCAGCCGGTCAGATATGCGCAATCGCTATCGAAGCCTGAACACATCATCTCCGAGCTCCTGGTGCGAGGACGCGTACTGCAAAACCGACTTCACAAAGTCGTTCAAAGTCACGTCATATTGAGAAGCAAGAAGTGCAATCTTCTTATGCAAATCTGAGGAAACACGCACGTTAAAAACGCCTTTGTAGGACTTCTCGGGCGATTTGCCCAATGCCTTGCAAGTTTCGATATAATCTTCAACAGCATCTTTCATTCCCTGTTTCAGCTCCTCTACTGAGGTTCCTTCGAAAGTCACAAGGTCATTTACGCCAATCAGCTTTCCGAAGAACACTTCATCCGCAGGGCTGTAATGAATATTGGCAGTAAATCCATCGTAGGATAGCGAGTTAATCATTTTTGATTTTTCCATTTTCTTTGAGCGTATGAATGATCTGTTCGATCACGTAGTGTTTTACAATAGGATTGGGGTGAGGTTTGTGTAGCGAGATGATTCGTTTCTGTTTGTCCGAGAATTTGACCCTAGACCCGCCAGTTTTGCCGTGGGGAAGTTCGTTGTAGCCGTAGAACCTCAGAATAATAGTCAGCTCGCCCCATGTTAGGTCTTTGGGTTTATTCAAAAACCGAGTTAACAGCTTTTCGATTTGACTCATAAGTATAGTGTGTAACTGAAAATTAGTTACAAATATAACATTATGACAAAATTTTCCAACCAAAATTGTTTTCTGAATCTTAGCTGCCTTTGGGATATGATTTTGCTTGGTTGCTCAATTGAGAGGGCCTGTGGCGCCATTCTTATTCCTCATCCTCAACCCCCTCAAAATAATTCAAAACCGTCATCAGCGGCAGTGTCGTCTTATCCGCCGCGTTTGACATCTGAATCACCGCCCGGTCGATGGAGTTAGGGTCGAACCCGGAGAAATAGCCTTCAATCACTTCGCCCGGCCGGAGTTGATAGGAGATTGCTTTATTGAGGTATTTCGAAGCGCGTTTTTGCAGGCCGGTTAGTTGTGGGGCGGACATGTTGATATCAGTTTGCATGATCAATGAATGCGGGCATTCATGCTAGCAAAGGTATCAAAGGCAAAAAAAGTTTCAGCGCGGGTGATTCGCGCGTTCGTTGCGTGCAGCCATTTCTACCGACTGCGTAATGCGTTTTTCGCGCGTTTCAGGCCTTTTAGCATTCAATATCCATTCCAGGATCAGCCTTTTGGAAGAAGGGGCAAATCTGGCGAAGTTTTCGAACGCCTTCCGATTGGCGTCGAAAGCCTGCTGCAAGTCGTCAGGTATCACCGCATTGCCAGCGGATTCGAGGGCGTCCCAGGCACCCGTTTCCTTCGCAAGGTCGATCATCGCCTGACCTTCGGGGTGCATCAGGCCGGCATCGGTCATCCGGGCGGCGCGTTCTTTGTTCACGATGCTCCACTTGCTTTTCGGGTTGCGTTTCGTGAAAGTGAGATAGAAACTTTCCGCGTCGCGCTTGATGGCCTTGCTATCAATCCAGCCGTAACACAATGCATGCTCGATCGATTCTTTGTATCCGATGCTGGGCGTGGGGCTGTTTTTGTGGTAGATGATCAGGAACACAGCATCCTTTTTCGTGCCGTTTTTCGCCAGCCATGCACGCCATTCTTTATTGTCAGGGGCAGTGATTGCTTCGATACCGTTCTTAGTTTCCATTGATGCCGCGTTTGATTTAAGGTTTATACAAAACTAAATGGGGTGTGTGACAGCCTTATGTCAGCAGGTTTTCCGCGGGCTATAAAAAAGCTTGCCATTTGCTCAATCGTTAATTTATAATAAAAATGCATATTGATTCCCAGCCTTCCGTAGTGAGAGATGTTTGCGACAACTATCTGCTTGGCTTGTGCGAATCGTGTCGGGCACATTATCTGGTCTCTGGCGACCGGGATCTTCTTGTTCTGAAAAGCCATAAAGCGATATCGATCCTGACTATGAGGCAGTTTATTCAAATC
>DATMSL010000797.1:0-22223 GCA_035565435.1 Dyadobacter sp.
TGGAACACGGTATTTTCGCTTAATGGAGCTATTCAGGATAACAAGATCGGAATATCAGGATGATTTGAGTGGAATAGGGGCTTTCTACAACGGGGGACGATGGAACACCCCGAGAAACGCCATGCTGTATACTTCTTCACACCGCTCGCTGGCCATGCTGGAAGTGCTTGTGCACTGGCATAAAACCGTGACACCCCCGAACTACGTGATTGTTTCCCTGGAAATCCCCGATGATATGGTGAGCGTAACCGCGCCGTCGCTGGTGCCCGAATGGTCGGAGGACGAGCTGTGGAGCAAGCAAATCGGCGATTCGTGGCTGAAAGCGGGTAACAGCCTTTTACTGAAAGTCCCATCGGTGGTGGTGAAGGCCGAGCAAAACTACCTGGTCAATCCAATGCATCCCGACGTTCTTTCCCTCCGTATTACCGACATAGAACCGCTGAATTTCGATAAAAGGCTCTTCAAAAAGATTTAGAATCCACACACGGCAGCCGCCGTAATTTCCGATAGTATGAATAACAGTTTCGATTTAACCAAAATCCTTCGCCCGCACATCCTCACGCTGGCCCCGTACTCATCCGCGAGAGACGAGTATACCGGGCATGTAGGCATTTTCCTGGATGCGAACGAGAACCCTTACGGTTCGGTGACCGGTGAAAACTACAACCGCTACCCCGATCCTTACCAGGCCGAAATCAAGCAGAAACTGAGCCCGATCAAGCAGGTGAGCCCCGACCGTATTTTCCTCGGAAACGGCAGCGACGAACCGATCGATTTGCTCACACGCGCTACGTGCACACCCGGGCACGACCATGTGATCATCCTGCCGCCGACCTACGGCATGTACGAGGTAAGCGCGTCGATTCACGATGTGATCATCGACAAGGTTTCGCTCACGAACGATTACCATATCGATACGGAGGCCGTTTTGAATGCGGTAACGCCACAGACGAAGATCATCTGGATCTGCTCGCCGAACAACCCGACAGGTAATGTCATGCAGGCCGACGCCATTCAAACCATTCTCGAAAATTTCAGCGGATTAGTGGTGGTAGACGAGGCCTACATCGATTTTACCGACGAGCCTTCGTGGATTCAGCATCTGGACAAATATCCTAACCTGGTAGTATTGCAAACCTTCTCCAAAGCCTGGGGCCTTGCGGGTATCCGTGTAGGAATGTGTTTTGCGTCACCCGAGTTGATCCGCATTCTGAACAAAATCAAGCCGCCTTATAATATCAGTTTGCCCGCACAGCAGGCATTGCTGGAAGGTTTGAATGGTATTGAGAAAAAGGATAAAATGGTGGCTGATATTCTCGAACAGCGCACTATGCTGACTGAGAAACTGCAAAGCCTGCCGATCGTGGTGAAGATACATCCTACGGACGCCAACTTCCTGCTTGTACAGTTCGAAGATGCGAAGAGCGTAATGGACTATTTGATCCGCGAGACGATCATCGTGCGCGACCGCTCGCGGGTACATTTGTGCGAAGGATGCCTGCGGATTACGGTAGGAACAAAAGAAGAAAACGAAGTTTTGATCGAATCATTAAAGAAATTCCAATCTCAGAACGTTATTGTGTAGCTGTTGTTTCAGCGTTCCAGGAACATTTCCCCGATTTAATTAACTATGAAGAAATTAGCCTTAACATTTATTTGCGCACTTTGCTTCGGAATGGCACACGCTCAATACGACAACTGGGCGGTAGGTTTCAAACTCGGTGAACCCACCGGTGTCAACATCCGGAAGTACTTCAACAACATCCATGCCATCGACGTGACCGTCGGCACATTCGGTGGTGTCCTCGGCAACGACCGCAAGTACCGCGGGGACAACGGAATCTACAAAAACACAGGCATTTCGCTGCAAATGCATTATTTGTGGCACACGCCATTGTTCAACTCGGAGGCAGTGCATGTGTATTACGGCATTGGCGGGCAGATCAACAACCGTCGCTCTTACCCGAAACGCCTGAACGGTGATTACGAGAAAAACCTGACCCTGGGCGGTTCGGTGCTGGGTGGTTTTGAATACTATATTCCCGACAACCGCATCTCTGTGTTCCTGGAAGGGGGTACGTACGTGGAGCTGTTGAGAAAGCCGTTCTTCCTGAGTCCCAATATCTCGGCTGGTCTTCGCTTCAATCTTTAAGCGATACTTCTTTTAAAAGCATACGAAAAGCAGGCGCAAGCCTGCTTTTTTTGTTTAATTTGATCTGCGGTTCTCATTCGCTTCACCCATATATCGGCACAAAGTGTTTAAAGTTTACAGTTCATCGGCAGGGTCGGGGAAAACTTATACCCTTACCAAAGAATACCTCAAACTGGCCTTGCATTCCAATTCGGAGTTGTATTTCAGGCATATTCTGGCGGTGACGTTTACCAATGCGGCTGCCAACGAAATGAAGGACCGCATTCTGCTGATGCTGCGGACGTTCTCGACCTACACCGAAAATGACCCGAAACCGCACCCGATGATGCGCGACGTGGTGATCGAAATGTACCCGGATACGGAGCATGACGGATCCCTTTTCGAAGGCGCCTGCCAGCTGATCGCCGCTCGCGCGCAAATGGTTTTCGGGCAAATCCTGCACCGCTATTCCGACTTTTCGGTGATGACGATCGACAAGTTCACACAGCGGCTGATCAGCAGTTTTACTGATGAACTGGGTATTCCGTTCGTATTCGAAACCCAGCTCGACAGTGATTTGCTCGACGACGCCGTGGACCGGCTGCTGGCCCGCATCGGGCAGGAGGGTGAAGAGGTACTGACCGACATTGTCGAAAAATACTACCGCGAGAATGCCGAAGAAGGCAAAAACTGGGGCGCATTGCCGATGCAGATCCGCGATACGGCGGGCACTTTGCTCAGCGAGCAAAGTTATATGCAAATGAAGCGGGTGGAAGACCTCAAAATGGAGGACTGGATCGCGGTACGCAAGCAAATGCGCGACTTCGTGCGCGGGCGCGAGGAAATGATGACCAAAGACGCGAAGCATGCATTTGAACTCATTCAATCGACCTATTTGAGTGAAAAAGACTTCCACCAGAGCGGCAGGGGCATTTACGGCTACTTCCGCGACCGCGCCGAAGGCAAGAAGTTGTGGATGGAACCCAACTCTTACGTCTACAAAACCATCGGCGAAGGCGTGTGGTATGGTGCCAAAACACCCGCGCCGATCCGCGACGAGATAGAGCGCCTGCGCACCGACCTGGAAAACTATTATCACCAGATCGAAAACATACGCTCGGTCGAAACCGGGAAAATTACATTGTACAATCAGCTCGACAGGCATATCTATAACCTCTCGCTGCTGGGTGAAATCCGGAAAGAATTCGATGCATTGCTGAAACAGAATAACCAGGTCCACATCTCGGATTTCAACCGGAAGATCGTCGATATCGTGGCGCGGGAGCCGGTACCATTCATTTTTGAGCGGTTAGGAGAAAAATATAACCACATTCTGGTCGATGAGTTTCAGGACACTTCCAAATTGCAATTCGCGAACCTGCTGCCACTGATCGAGAATGCATTGTCCAGCGGGTATTTCAACCTCATTGTAGGTGATGCCAAACAGTCAATCTACCGCTTCCGGGGCGGGGATATGGACTTGATATTGCATTTGGCTCAAAATCAGGTAATGCGGCTGGGCAGCATTCTGGGGAACAGTCCATTCAATGAAGAGCGGTTGTTTGCATTGGATAACTATTTGCATATCAATCACCTCAAAACGAACCGGCGCAGCTTCCGGGAAGTTACCGATTTCAATAACAAGTTCTTCGGCTTCATCGCCGACTCGCTGGGCGACGAATACCCGCTCATTCGCGAGGTATACGACGAGCATTTCAGTCAGGAGATCCCGGAGGGCGTGAGCGAGGGCGGACACGTGGAAATCGAGTTTCTGGAAATGAACGAAGCCGCGGAGGAAGGGAGCGAAGAATCGTCTTCGGACCCTATTTCAAGAAGGGCGCTGGAACTGGTCAATGCGCTTCGCAAGGAAGGTTACCACTGGCGCGATATCGCCATTTTGTGCAGAAAGAAAAAGGAGGCGACGACTTTGGCTAATACCCTGAAAGAGGCAGGTTTCCCGCTCATTTCCGACGACGCATTGTCGCTGGCCTATTCGCGTTCGGTGCATTTCATCATTTCGTTCATGAAGGTGCTGCACAGCTCGGATCACCGCCTGGCGCGGTATGAGGCGGCCTACCTGTTTCACCAGGTGATCCGCCGGCAGAATCCGGCGCCGCACGAGTATGAGGAGATCAGGGTACTTTGCGAGGAGCGTGGGCTCGATAGTTTCCTCGAATATTTCAGGAAATGGGACATTGGCATTACTTCGTTCAAAATGCGGCAGGTATCGGTGTTTGAACTCACCGAGCTGCTGATGCAGCAATTCGGGCTTTTCAGGCAGCAGCTGGAAAGCGAATACCTGTTCCGCTTCCTGGATGTGGTGCTGGAATTTGGTAACCGGAAGAGCAATCACCTTGGCGATTTTCTGAACTATTGGGAATCAGCTAAATACAAATTTTCGATTACGGTGCCGGACGGTATGGACGCTATTCGCATTACGACCATCCACAAGTCGAAAGGCCTGGAATATCCCGTGGTGATCATCCCGTATGCGCAATGGAAAGTTACGCCCAATGCCCGCCTAGACCGGCTTTGGGTGGATATGGATGAGGTTGACTATGAGGAGATCCGGTTAGCAGATAAGCCTAATTATACGAATGCCAAACTGCGGAGCTCGATGGTTTCGGTTGTGAAAGAGCTTGAAAACACAGTGGTAGGAGAACAATACCGAGAGGAACGCATGCGGACGCTGATCGAGAACCTGAACCTGCTTTATGTGGCATTTACACGGCCCGTGCAGCGCCTGTACGTGCTCGCAAAGCGGGAGCGCAGGTGGGAGTCGGGGCAGCAGATCAACCACTGGCTGCGCGACTATCTGAACCAGGAGGGTTTTATACCGGCCTGGGACGAAACGATTTCGAGGTACGTGATTTCAGAAGCTTCCGGCGCGCTCCGGCATGCGCATGCGAGCGCGGGTACGAGCCCTTTTGTATTGAAAACCATATTGAGTAATGACCGCACCGAATCGCTGCGCCTGCGCCGGATGGCCGATCGTATTTTCGATGTGCAGACCTTCGAACCGAGGCACGACCGCCTGCAAAAAATGCGGTATTTGCTCACCCGGCTGAAAACCATTTCGGATCTTCCCGCAGCCCTGGAGAAGCTTGTAGGTGAGGGAATATTCACCCGGAAAGAAACGCACGAAATCGAAAATCTGACAATTTCACTTTTGCAAGATCCTTCATTACAAGTCCTTTACCAGGACGAAAATCATATCCAGATCAATAAAGAACTGCTCGTGCCCGGCGGGAAAATGCTGCATATAGACAGGGTCGTTCAGCGGCCGGGCGGAGAGTACATTTTCATGTCGTTTGTAGGGGGCAACAGTGCCGACGAACCGCGCAGGCATTTGAAAAAACTGATCAGGACTTTCTCCGAAAACGGTAAGGCGTCTCGCGGGGTGTTGATTACCCTTGAAGATGAACTGGCGGAATGGGTGGAGCAATGAAACCTGGAAAAAGCTCTGAATGCAGTCGAAAAGCATTATTTTTCCAAAAATATCCTCCAATTCCTTACTTAGTAGCATTTCTATTTGATACTCAACGTTTATGCAACTTACATTTCAGCGCCAGGTTTTACTGGGAATCTCATTTTCAATTCTTTTAGTACTAGTAGTTGGATATGTTTCCTACAACGCTATTCTCCTGCAACAGGAAAATGCCGGCTGGGTAGATCATACGCGGGAGGTAATGCGTGTGTCCACTTCTGTTAAGAACCGATTGCTGACCGCCGAGGCGAACGTCCGTGGTTTTGCTATCACCGGCAGCCGTGCGTTTGAAACCAATTTTCTGCAAGCTTCCGACGACATATGGAAGGATGTTGAAGCATTGCAGAAGTTGGTGAAGGACAGTAAAATGCAGAGCGCCCGGGTGGATTCACTGTCCGATCTCCTTGAAACGAGAGTACATTTGATGACTCAACAGTATGAAATCCTGAAAACCGGCAAATACAGTACCGATACCATTCAACGCATTGTTTTGCAGGGGAAAGAGGCATCTTCCAAAATCGATTTCAGCTTCCGGCGGATCGAAAATGTAGAGGAAGGCCTCCTGGCCGAGCGGGAGCAACTTGCGTCGGCGAGCTCGATCCGCGCCAAGCAATACATTGTGATCGGTTCGTCGCTGTTTTTCATGGTTATTCTTTTACTGTACTACTTTATCCGTAAAACTTATCTTGCACAACGTGCCAGCGAGCAGGCTATGCAGCTGGCTAACAATAAATTGGAGCAATTGGGGCTGGAAGACCAGGAGAAAAACTGGATATTGAATGCGGCGATGGAAGTGTCCAGTGCAGTCCGGGGTGAACCTACGTTAGCCCAACTTTCGGAGCGGTTACTAGGCAAACTGGCCGAGTTGACCGAATCCCAGGTATCTGCTATGTACCTCGTTACACGTTCGGGTAATGCGCTCGAACGGTCGGCTATTTATGGCGTTTCTGCACCGGATGCAGCACCTTCTTTCATACCGTTCAGAGAGGGGATATTAGGGCAGTTTGCGGCGGACAAGGGTAATATCAAGCGCCTGGATGTGGCAGCGGGTTATTTGCAGGTGAGGACGGCCACGGGCAGTTCGGCGCCAGGATTGGTTTTGATGAAAAATATCCGCTTCGACGGCACCACAGCCGGGGTGATTGAGATCGGCTATCTGAAAGACCCGGGCGCGAAGGTCATCAAATTACTCGATATGATTTCGGATAACGTTGCGGTGGCGATCATGGCTGCCCGCGCGCGTGAGACAACCAACGAATTGCTCGAAAAAACGCAATTACAGGCCGAGGAACTGGAAAGCCAGCAGGAAGAACTGCGGGTTACCAATGAGGAGCTCACGCGGCAGACTGCACTTTTACAGGTTTCGGAGGAAGAATTGCGTGTCCAGCAAGAAGAATTGAAACAGATCAACACCGAGCTCGAAGAAAAGGCGTTCATGCTCGAAGAACAGAAAAATACGATCGAAGAGGCGCGTGACCAGGTCCAGATCAAAGCAGACGAGCTCGAAAGGAGCGGACGTTTCAAGAGCGAATTCCTCGCCAATATGAGCCACGAATTGCGCACGCCGTTGAACAGCATCCTGATTTTGTCACGCATTCTGGGTGAAAACAAGGGCGCGCGGCTGAACGAAGAGGAGGAACGCTATGCTTCGGTGATCTATAATTCTGGAAACGATCTCTTGACGCTGATCAACGATATCCTCGACCTCGCCAAAGTGGAAGCCGGAAAGATTGAGCTGGTGTATGAAAATATCAGTACGGAATCGGTTTTGACGGAAATAAAGAGCACTTTCCAGAAAGTTGCCGAGAACAAGGGCCTTGCATTGCAGGTGGAAAAGACGGTTTCGTGCCCTGCAACGCTGTTTACCGATCATACCCGCCTGTTACAGATCCTGCGCAACCTGATTTCCAATGCGGTGAAATTCACATCGGCACCGGGTAAGGTTTCGCTACGGATTTCTCAGGAACAAGGTCAGCTGCATTTCGAAGTAGCCGATACCGGGATTGGCATACCCTTAGACAAACAGGCATCTATTTTCGAAGCATTCCAGCAAGCAGATGGCTCTACCAGTCGCAAATATGGCGGTACCGGCCTCGGATTGTCGATCAGCCGGGAACTCGCCAGTCTTTTCAACGGGTCGATTTTCCTGAAAAGCGTACCGGGCGAAGGTTCTGTATTTACATTAAAAATCCCATTCCTGACCGAAGCGGACAGGCAAACGGCTGTGGTCGCAGACGAACCGTCGGCCGAACCTGCGAAGCCACAATCCCGGGAATCTAAACCTCGGGCTTCGGAAAATGGCAAGTCGGGGCGTTTGCTATTGATTGAGGATGATGACGTTTTCGCCGCAGATATGGCTGCAAAAGCTCAGGCGAGTGGTTTTACAGTACAAATAGCCACCAACGGCCGCGAAGCGCTGGATATGATAGGAACATTTAACCCAACCGCCATTATCCTCGACATGCATTTGCCGGATATACCGGGCGAAGCGGTTCTGAGGGAGCTGAAAAGCGACACCCGCACGCGCGTGATTCCGGTGCATACGGTTTCTTCGGGCGAGTACTTTAATGAAGAAATGCTCAAAAACGGAGCGATCGGTTTTATGCAAAAGCCGGTGGACGAGCGATCGGCCCAACAGATATTCACTGCTTTGAAACTTGAAGGCAAAGACCTTGGTCTGCAGCGTATCCTGCTCATCGAGGACGATGCATACCAGAGCCAATACCTCGGCGACTTCCTGGTGAGCAACAACATTTTCGTACTTTATGCCTATTCGGCTGCCGAAGCATTGTCGATCCTGGAAACGGACGCCGTGGACGGCATTATCCTCGATGTGAGGCTGGCAGATATGAATGGGCTGGATCTTTTGGACAAAATCAAAGAAAACGCGCAATGGAACGAGCTGCCGGTGGTAGTGAATACAGCCGAAGACCTTACCCAGGCCGATCTGGCACGTGTGATGAAGTACGCACATCCCGTGGTGATCAAAACAAAAAAATCCAACGAACGCCTGCTCGACGAGGTAAGGCTTTTCCTTAAAAAGATCCAGCCGAAAACGCACGAACCGGAAGCGTCGAAGGAGTCGTTCAGCAATGCGGTTGTGAATGCTGCACAGCTCTTCACGGGCAAGAAAGTGCTGCTTGCCGACGACGATATGCGCAACATTTTTGCACTGAGTGCCGTGTTGGAAGATGCCGGTTTCAGTATTGAAATTGCTACAAATGGCAAGGAGGCGATTCATAAACTGGAAGATAATCCGGATATAGAGCTGATATTGATGGACGTGATGATGCCCGAAATGGACGGCATAGAAGCCACGCGGCGCATCAGACAAGTGCCGGGATGGGCCAGTATTCCTATCATCGCGGTGACGGCGAAAGCTATGCAGGGTGACCGCGAGCAATGTCTCGAAGCCGGTGCCAATGACTATATTTCCAAACCTGTGGATGTTGACAAGCTGTTGTCGCTGATCAAGGTCTGGTTACAAACCGCGTAATGATGGTGCTGATGGAATACTCGGAACTGGAAATACTCATTGTGCGCATCAGGGAGATATCGGGGTTCGACTTTTCGGGTTACGCGAGGCCGTCGTTGCTACGCCGGGCGAGCAGGTATCTGACGACCCACAAAATGGACTTCCCGCAGCTGCTCGCGCACATTGGTCCAGGCGGAAATGTGGTGTATAGCCTTATCCAGGAACTTACTGTCAATTATTCGGAGATGTTCCGAGACGCGGATTTCTTTATGAAAGTGAAGGCAGAGATATTCAGCTATCTGGAATCGTACCCGACGCTGCGCTTCTGGGTGGCTGGTTGTGCATCGGGTGAGGAGGCTTATTCGCTGGCGATTTTTCTCGAAGAGGCGGGTTTTTTGAGCCGTTCGCTGATTTACGCCACCGACTTGAGCAACAAGGCGCTCACGGCCGCGCGTGAGGGTATATTCACGCTGGGAAATGTGCGGACGTTCTCAGAGAATTATCTGGCGGCCGGCGGTCAGCATTCGCTGTCGGATTACTACCACGTTGCCTACAACAAGGCAGCAATGCTACCCGAGTTGCGGCGTAACATCGTATTTTCGTTGCATGACCTCACCGGCGACGGCGTGTTCAACGAGTTCCAGTTTATCAGTTGCCGGAACGTGATGATCTATTTTACGCTTGAACTGAGGCAAAAAGTATTCAGGCTTTTGTATGACAGTCTCAGCATGTTGGGCTTTCTTTGCCTCGGAAAGCGCGAAACACTACGTTACTCAGGTATGGAAGAAAACTTCAAAGTGATTGACAGCACATTGAATATTTATCAGAAGGTCAGATGAGTAATAATCAACATATCCTTCAATAGCTACTCAACGAATAACCCATGGACAATACAAAGATTTTGCTGTTGGATGACAGGGAGGAAAACCTGATCTCACTCAAAGCAATCCTGAACCGGGACGACATTGAAATATACGCCACGACCTCTCCCAACGAGGCGCTGCGGATGGTCTGGGAGAATGAGATTGCAGTGGCATTGGTGGATGTTCAAATGCCCGGAATGGATGGTTTCGAGTTTGCCGAAACACTTTTTTCCAATCCCAAAACCCGCGAGATCCTGATCGTTTTCGTAACTGCTATTTCAAAAGAAACTACCTATGCTGTACGAGGGCTTAAAACCGGCGCCATCGATTACCTCTACAAGCCGCTCGATCCCTATATTACCAATGCGAAAGTCGATTCGCTAATCAAGCTGGCGCGCAGCCAGCGCGAAATACGGGAGAAAAACAAGCTGCTCGAAAACTATGCGACGATCGTCCTGAATTCACCGGATATCATTGCTACGGTGGAGCCTGACACGGGGTCAATATTGTCAATCAATCCGTCGGTAGAGACCATTCTGGGCATTGCGCCGACTTCCGTGATCAGAACATCTATGCTCGATTTGCTGGTGGATCCGCTGAAATCCGCTCTGCGCGACGTGCTTGTGAAGCGAAGTTTCGCAGGCGGAGAGACCATTGTCGTAGAAGACCAGTTTTACGGACGGCTTCGGCAGCCGGTTTGGCTGGAACTGAGGATTATGTATAAGAACCGGTTGCTGTTTGTGAACCTGCACGATGTGGAGAAGCGAAAGGCACATGAACTGGCGTTGATCGACGCGCAGGCACAGGCGGAAAAGGCACGTAAGACGAAAGAGTCATTCCTGGCCAATATGAGCCATGAGATCAGAACGCCGCTGAATGGCATTATCGGCCTGGGTAACCTGCTGTCCACGACTGAGCTCAGCGGCAGCCAGGAAGAACTTGTAAACATGCTCAGGCAGTCGTCCGGTTCGCTGCTGAATATCCTGAACGACATTCTCGACGTATCTAAAATTGACGAGGGAAAATTCTCGATCATTCCTACGTCTACTGACTTGCGGGTGTTGGGCAAGCAGATTGTCGATTTAATGCAGTTTAAAGCCGACGAAAAGAAGCTGGAACTGCGCCTGGAGATCGGCAGCCGGATTCCGGAATGCGTTACCGTCGATGGCATGCGTCTGAACCAGATTTTGCTTAACCTGGTCGGTAATGCATTGAAATTCACCGAGACCGGCAATGTAACCTTAAAGATGGAGCATCTGGCCGAAACGCTGGCAGGACACAGGGTACGGTTTGCGGTGGAAGATACCGGCATAGGAATGTCGGATGAGCATCTGGCCAATATCTTTTCCGAATACGGGCAGGCCTCTGAAAATACTTCACATCAATACGGCGGCACCGGCCTCGGACTCACCATTTCGCAAAAACTTGTGCGGCTGATGGGTACTGAGCTTGAAGTGAACAGCCGTTTTCACGAGGGAAGTCAGTTTTTCTTTACGTTAATTCTCAAGGACGCGAACGAAAAGACAGGGGATACCAAGCCGGTTGTTTCATTCCAGGACCTGCCGTCATTTGATGGCAAGAAGGTCCTCGTGGCCGAAGACAATCCTATCAACGCGTTGCTTTTGAAAAAATACCTCAAAGCCTGGCAGCTTGACGCCGTGATCGTGGGTAATGGAAAAGAGGCCGTGGATCAGCTGCGGGAAGCGCCTTTCGACCTGATCATCATGGATACACGTATGCCTGAAATGGACGGTTTTCAGGCTGCCCGGGCAGCGCGCGAAGAGCTGCGTATTACCACACCCATCCTTTCGCTTTCGGCCACAGTATTGCCCGAGGAAGTGTCGCAGGCGTTGGAGGCGGGCATGAACGACACGCTTTCGAAGCCGTTCGAGCCGGAAAAACTGCATCAGAAAATAGGCTCGCTGCTTTCAACCATCGTGCCCGCAAACGTGTCCGGGGTTTAGAGTGCAACGATTTACGGCTACTTTTCGTAATGATTAATTGCCGGAATTCGTTGTAGAAAGAGTAATTCTAATTGATAAAACAACCAATGAAAACGATCAGAAACAGTTGGTCATTGCTGCTGTTAATAGCCTTGGGCGGTTGCAGTTCGTCCAAAACGATGCCTTACGCATCCAAATGGAACGCACCGTTCTCTTATGTGGATGAAATTAAGCCCGACCAGCAGGACCAGCGGTCGCGCCTCAGATACGGAATCATCAACGACGACCAGTACGTGTACATTACGCTCAAAACGAAGGACCCTAACACGATCCAGAACATATTGAGCAGCGGCCTGAAAATCGCTTTCAGTCCCGAAGGGCAGAAGAAAGAAGCCTACGCGCTCACCTTCCCGGTAGTAATGAAGGAAGATCGCAAGGCATTGCGCCGCGTCGAAACCGATTTGCCCAACAGTCTTGGCCTCGGACTGCTCTTGGATTCGTACAATAAGGAGGCCGTTTGGAAGGACCGTGATGGTCAGCATTTGATAGATTTGGTGCGCCCGGATGGGAGCATTAAGTCGCACATCGCGATGGACAGAGATGGCGAACTGACCGAGCAGATCGCGATCCCATTCGCGCTCATGAATGTGAATGCACGCGAGACGGGCATGATGGGAATGAGCATTAAGGTCGACGGACAATCGTCGTCTAACTCGGGTTTCAGTCCGCGCATCGGTATCGGCCTTGGGGGTGGTATCGGAATGGGTGGCGGTATGGGAGTGGGTATTGGTACTGGCGGTTATAATTCGCGTTACAACGGCAATGACCGCAATGTAGACATTCGTCTGGAAGTACAATTGGCGAGAGCTAATTAAACCAATCTTTATCAGGAGCTTTGGCCCGTGGCATTTTGTGTCGCGGGCTTTTTTATTGCCAGGTGTGGTCAGGTATTGTCATGTGTGGTCAGGTTTGGTCACGTGTGGTCAGGTTTGGTGATGGGTGGTGTGTAACAATACAGGTTAACGGGCAATTGTTGTTACATCCTGACGGGATTTTTACGGTTACGTTCGCTTGTTTATTGTCGCCGATATTACGTCGCTAAGCGAGACTGTGCGGTCGCTTTTCAAACGCCGCTAGGCATTTAATATTGGTAGCACATCAAGTTCTCCCCGCATTCCCGGCGTGCCGTAGGTACGCGACAACAGCGGCTCGGTCAACGAGATTGCGCGCATCTGTTTGATATTTAAGCAGATATAAACTCTTCTTTTTGTAATTGCTAAAATGATCAACCATTTGTTTGCCAGAGCGTTAGGTTGTTTTTATTATTGCATAATACTTGACAAGTCAAATATATATCAATCATAAATCAACTATATTTCAAGTTTATGTCAACTATTTCTCAGGAGCTGAAACTGTTTTTAAACCTTTCTATCGTGCAGACCATCACTGCGAAGCGTTTCGACGCGAGGCTTCAAAATCATGGCATTAGTCTGAATGAATTCATGATTCTGCACCACCTGGCGAATGCGCAGGACGAGAAGTTGCGGCGTACGGACGTGGCCGAAAAGGTGGGATTGACGGCTTCGGGCATCACGAGAATGCTATCGCCGTTGGAGAAGCTGGGGTATGTAAAAAGGGAGGCAAACAGTCGGGATGCGCGGGTGTCGTACGTGAAGCTGGCTAATGCCGGAAAGAAGATTTATCTCGAAGCCATCGGCACTGCGGAGGCTACGACTGAGCAGATCATGACCTCGGTAAAATCCAAAAAGCTGGATGAACTGCAACGAGTACTTACTGAGCTGGGCGGGACTATCGAATAGCCTCGGGGTGCCAAAAAGCTTCGAAAAATACCCCTCAAAAAAACGCCTCTGACAGACGATCTGTCAGAGGCGTGATACAAGGGTCCGGAAGGGTCATTTCGCCTTCCTGACGTAGATATTTCCATTCATATTCTTCATCATGATCTCGCTGCCGCCGCCATTGACTTTGCCTTTTACCCAATCTTCGATGCTAACCTTGTACATCCCGTCCTTGGAAGTCTTGGTCGCTTGCTGCACGGCTTTGTCCACGTCCACATCGAAGTCGCTGTAAATTTCACCGCGATCTGATTTCGCTTTGATGTCGAACTTGGCCGTCGGTGGCAGGGTAATGTCGACATTACCATTCAGCGTGGAGAAGGCCATCGGCGATTTGGCGGAGACCGTTTTGAAGTTAGCTTTCAGCAGGCCGTTCACCGTGTTGGCCACGGCCGAGCCTGATACATTGGTGAGTCGGATGTCGCCATTCACATTGGTAATCTCCATTTCGCCATCCACGTTTTCGATCAGAATGTCGCCATCGTTGATCGTGCCTACATTCAGTGCGAACTTCGCCGGAACCTTGATCACCAGTTCTATTTTGGTATTGAAAAGCTTGGAGCTCACGTTCACGACATTGTTTTCCTCGGTAGCCGAGATGTCGAGGCCGCCGTTTTTGGAAATGCGCTTCATGCCGTCCACTTCTTTCGGCTTTTCGGCTTTCTCGGGTTGCCTGGTGATTGCGTCGATCACTACCTGATTGCCGCTGTATCCCGTCACGCGGATTGAGCCGGTAATGAGGTGTACTTTTAGTGAGCCGGGCTTGGCAGGGTCGCTCAGGGGGACCGTCAGTTGTTCTTTCAAATCGCCCTGAGCCAGCAGTGGAGCCGAAATGGCAGTGAATGCTGTGAACGCTGCGAGGGCAAGAATGCGCGGGGTTTTCATTTTGCTATGATTGTTTTTTAAGATAGATATTGCCATTGAATGTTTCGAATTTGTAGGTAGGGCCGCCGCTGCCGATTCGGATAAACGTTTCGGTGTTTAGCTTGTATACCGTTTTGTTTTCACGATTTTCGGAATTCTTCACCACTCTCACAGGAAGCGTTTCCACATTGGGAAAGTCTGTGAAGAAATCACCATTGAACGTTTTGAATTGACAATCGACAGCCAGCGCGGCAGGATAGCTGATCCTGATATCGCCATTCAGCGTTTTGAAATCGGATTCGCCGGTTGGCAGGGAGGTGTAATTGACTTCGACATTGCCATTGATTGTGTGCATATCGGCTTTCCCCTTGGCATTCACGACCTTGATTGCCCCGTTCACATTGCGGATGCCGAGCGAACCGGTTACGTCGTTCACGTTGATATCCCCGCCGTTCACCGTTGAAACATGCAAATTGAGCGAGTAGGGGACTTTTACCGTAAAGTCCAGTTCGAAATCGTATTTGATTTTCGGACCGTCCCAATTGCGGCGACTATGGTTTGGCCGCGAATCAAAAGGGTTGGCAATGTAGGCTATAATGCTATCGGCGTCCTGTTCGATTTCGAGTTTGAATTCGGACTTGCCCTCGTCGAGCCCTTCCTGTGTTTTGGCCCTGATTTTCTTATCGATTTCAAGTACTACTTTATCACCATTGTAGCCTTCCACTTTGATGAACCCGTTGATATTGTAGATCGCGAGCACATTCCTGGCCGCCTGGCCGGCGCTGATCGTAAATTCTTTGCTGACATGCTCCTTGTGTTCCAGCTTCTGTGCCGGAGCCTGGGTACAGCAGAGCACTGCTCCCGCCAGCAGGGGGATTGCAAAATACTTCATGGCTAATAGTTGATTTAAGGTTTATGAAAGGTCTTTGATTGTCTGTTGGATCTTCACTTTCACGAGGTCGTTCAAGTCTTCTTTTTGCAGCAATGTTTTCAATGCCTTCACCGAACGTTTTTCCTGCAATTTGACCATCACATCCGCCAGGGCCACTTGCACCATCGGCGAGTCCTGCAATGCGAGGGATTTTACCAATCCTTCCCGCACGGACGCGTCATCGGCGTATTGCGTGAGCGCTTCGAGCGTGACGAGCCGCACATTGACGTTGGGATCATTGTTTAAGGTGGCAAACAGCGCCTCTAAGATGCGATCATCGGCATGCGTGATCTCACTGGTGTAGCCCACCGCCCGAAGCCGCTCAGTGGCCGAAGGATTTTCGAGCAGCGAAAGCATCATCGTGCTTTTCATGTCCTGTACCTGGCTCGCCAGTGTCTCGATCCGTTGCTGGTAAGCGACGGCGTCGACCCTGCTGCGGCTCGTCCGGTTGCCAATCACCCAGCCTAATCCTACCAGCAGCAGGCTGAATCCGACTTGTACCGTCCATTGCGGCAATACAAATTCCCGGATACTCTCCATCATGCTTTGGAACGAGAACCGTGCCGCTGCTTTTTCCGCTTCCTTGAACTCGTCGAGCATCGTGTAAAAATTGGTACGCATGGCTTCCTTCGGCTCAGGAATCCTGATTTTCGCCATGCTATCCCAGATCTGCTTATCGGCGACGAACGCTTCCTGGCAGTTCACGCATTCGGCGAGGTGCCGGTTAACCTCCATTTGCTCGCTTTTTTCGAGATTGTTATTGAGCCATTCGGTCAGTTTGCCTCTCGTATATTCGCAGTTCATTTCCTTATCGTCTTTCATTTGTAAAAAACCTTTTCTTCAATTCTCCCAATGCCCTGTGGACCCGCACTTTCACTGTACCTTCATTGATATTCAGTACTTTGGCGATTTCGTCATACTTCATTTCCTGGAACCTGCTTAATATCAGTACCTCGCGGTATTCGGGGCTTAATGCGCCCAATGCTTCGTGCAGAACGGCATTTTCCTGTTGTCGTTCCAGACCTTCGTCTGCGCGCATTCCGCCTTCGATCCGGTCGGCTACCTCGTTCACGTCGTAAAAATTGAACGACCTGTTCTGCTTCACCGAGTCGTTGAGGACATTCCTCGCGAGGTGGTACATCCACGTCCTGAACTCGCCGTCGCCGGTAAAAGTGTGCCGGTATTTGAGCATCCGGTAAAAAACATTCTGAACGAGGTCCTCGCTGAGATCGGCCTTGTGCGTCATGTGGTAGAAAAATCCGAACAACGGCCGGTTGTACCGTTCGAAGAGCAAGCCCATCTTATCCAGGTCCCCGGTTTTGACCCGGAGCATCAGCGAGTTGTCAGTTAGGGTATTCAAGGCTCTGCGCTTTGTTTTCGTGATTTTGATGTGGTAACTCGGGGGAATGGGAAAGGTTACAGGAATTTAGGAAAAAAGTTGAAAATATTTTTTCAGCAGCCGGGAGGCGGGGGAATTGGAGTGCTAGAGGCTCGGGCTAAAGCCCGTGCCGAGCGTTGTGCGGTGCTATGGTGGTGGTGGCCCAAGTCTGAAGACTTGGGTAGTGGGTTGTGGGTTGGGGAGGAGGACTTAACCCGAGGCTGAAGCCTCGGGTTAAGCGTGCATCAGTCCGGCTTTAGCCAGAGTCCGACCTACGTCGTGAGCGGATATTTCGAAACGTCGCGTTGGCGGTCGCGTTCGGCTTTAATGTCACTGTGGGCGGCCTGGATGGCGCTGTATTGGCGCTGCACGAGCTGGTATATATCGGCTGGAAGTTCGTTTGATTGTAATGCTTCCTCGTACGCTTGTTTGGCTGCATCTTCACCTGCCTCCGCGTTTTCGAGGACGGCCCGGCGGTTGTCGGAGGTGAATGTGGCCCGGATGTCCATCCAAATGCGGTAGAGCTTGCCCGAGAGCATGGTGCCCGTGGCTGGTTCTCCGCCGAGTTGTGTTATGCGTGATTTCAGGTCGCGTACATGGGTGCGGCTTTCGTCGGCAAGGTTATGAAACATCGCCCGCAGATCATTTTCAAGGTCGCCTGCTTCGGCTTCCGCTTTTTCATATCCGGCGATCCGGTCGTTGTTGATCAGGACCAGGTCGTTCAGGATTTCGATGGTTTCTGAATTCTCTACCATTGTGGTTATTGGTTTGATGATGGCGCATTTGCATCAATAACCATTCCAAAGGCTTAGCGCAGGATGCTGATCGAATTATCGTAGATTTTGTATTTGCAGCCGGGCGCCTGATCGCGGATCACCTGTTCGCACAGGAATCGGAGAATTTCATCGCGGCGCGAAAGCGGCGTCCCAGTTTGCGCTTCCCAGTATTTTGTTTCAGGAATAAACAAAATAACGACTGCGTTGCCTCCGCCGAACTCCCAGCCGAACTGAATTTTGACGGCGCCCTCGATATAGTAAATACTCCCGCCGCGGCCATCCTGCGTGTATTCGAGTCTTGGAAAAAAGCGACTCATAATTTCGTTTTTAAATTTATCCACATCAATACCGCGATCGGTTCCGAGGCCATTGTAATCGCGCGAGCGCTGGTCGTCGCGGTCGTACATCATGTGCAGGCTGCACGCTGGCGAAGCATAACCGCCCTCACGGTCGGCGAGATATTCGGGGATTCTGGTGCCGTATGATGTATTTTCCGCGGCAGGAGGCTCTTCCGGCAGCGGGAGCAAATGCACCTCCTCGTTGCGAATGGCGTGGAAGATGTTGGCAGGCGCTTTTCCGTATGGTGCTTTGGGAAAACCTTCTGTAAACTTGATGAACTGAATGCGGTGTGTCCAGCCGTCGGGCCAGCCGGCTTCGATGATGTAAAAGCCTGGTGGATAGGGTAGTGTGTTGGTTAAAATCATGGTACCTCCATTGAGGCGTTCCCGCACGGGCTTTTCTTCGATCACTTCCTGCGAACATGCATTCATAAGAAGGAAAGTTCCCGCATCCCAGGCGTATTGGGGCATGTGGAATACGAGTTGCTGGCAGTCGGGATAATGCACGACCCGCACATTTACCGGCTTAATACTGCCTGCCGGGCCGTCACCGGTTTTTTCAGGATTGTCCGCCCATAAATTCGAGACGTTCGTCAACACACATTTGCCGTAATATGCATCTTCGGTTGGCGCTTGACTGGTTATCGGCTCTGCGGCATCGAGGGGGATTATCCCCGGTGTACCGTCGCCGATATCCGGAATGAAGTACCCGGATTCCGGTAGGTTTTCAGATTTTTCCAGAATACGCCGGCGCACCTCGACGATATTGCCGGGCTGGAAAACGTGAATATGCCGGGTGATTTTGCAGCGGATCGTAGCTTCCATTTGCGATCAATGGTTTGGATTAAACAGCAAACCCGGGCCTGGTGCACACCTGCACACGACCCGGGTTCTAATGTAATAACTATTTACTATTCAAATAGTTTATTTCGATCCACTGGCTACTCCGAACGGAGGGATTCAACGGGGTTCATCAATGCCGCTTTAACCGACTGGTAGGAAATCGTGCACAATGCAACCAGCACCGACAACGCGCCTGCCAATGCGAACATCCACCAGGTAACATTGATTTTATAGGCAAATTCCTGCAACCAACGGTCCATCAGCCACCACGCCGCTGGTGTGGCTATGAGCAATGCGATGATCACCAGTTTGAGGAAATCCTTTGAAAGTAATGCAATAATGCCTGCTATCGACGCGCCGAGTACTTTTCGTACGCCTATTTCCTTGGTGCGCTGCTCGGCAGTGAATGTGGCCAGTCCGAACAAGCCAAGGCAGGCTACAAAAATGGTAAGCCCTGCAAATGTGCCCAGTATCTGGCCGGTTTTTTGCTCAGCCTTATAAGTTTCGTTGAAACGCTCATCGAGGAAGGTGTAGCTGAAAGGCATATCAGAATGGAAACCATCCCAGCTCTTTTTCATCGAAGCGAGTAGGCCGGAGACCTCGGCGCTGCGGGTTTTAACCATCATCCAGCCCCAGCCATTGTTCAACGTCATTACCAGGGGGCCGATCCGCTCGTGCATAGACCGGAAATGAAAGTCCTTCACCACACCGATGACATGGTAAGTGGCTTTATTTCCCTGGTTGTCGTTGCGGGTAATGATCCGGTCCATTGCACTCCCGGGCGTCCAGCCGAAGGTCTTGGCGGCTGTTTCGTTGATGATAATCCCAGTTGAATCCGTACCATATTCCTTCGAGAAATTGCGGCCGCGGGCCAGCTCCATACCCAAGGTCGCAAGGTAATTGTAATCGACCTCGTAACGGAGCGTTTTCACCATCCGGTCGGTATTGCCATCGGGGTTCACAGTGAAATTGTTATTGTCGGAAGGCCCGGCCGGTACATAGCCCGACAGACTGACGTTCTCAATGCGCGAATCGTGCATCAGTCCCTCGCGGAATGCCTCCATGTTCTTGCCCAGCGACCAGGCGGGGATTACGATCACCTGATCTTTGTTGTAGCCCAGCTTTTTGTTACGGATAAATTGCAATTGTTGGAAAACCACCGTCGTGCCGACAATGAGGATAATCGACATAAGGAATTGAAATACAACTAATCCGCTCCGGAGATTGAAGCTTCTTCCCGAAGATGAGAGCTTGATGACAGACGAGCCGCCTTTCAGCACGGTAATAGGTTTGAACGACGACAGGAAAAACGCCGGATAACTGCCCGCAAATATGCCGACGAAGAGGCCCAAACCGATTAATGCAGGAATCAAACCCGGAATGGCATCCCATTTCAGCGAGAGATTTTTACCCGATAAACCATTGAAAACAGGTAATGCGATAATACTTAGTAGAATGGCGAGTACCAATGCGAGCGACGTCAGCAAAATGGATTCAGTGAGAAACTGACCCACCAATTCGCTTTTTTCGGAGCCCATTACCTTGCGCACGCCCACCTCACGTGCGCGCTTGGACGAACCTGCGGTGGAAAGGTTCATGAAATTGATGCAGGCAATGAGGAGCATCATCAACGCCACGGCGCCGAAAATGTAGACGTAAGTAATGTCGCCATTGGCATCAAGGTCATATTGAAAATCGGAATGTAAATGGATGGCTGTCAGCGGTTGCAGGCGAAGTTCCAGGTTATTACCCTGCTTACGGAATTCGGCAGTTGTCACGCCCATTGATTGTTTGAGCTGCGGGCTCATGTACTTATCGACCGTCGCGGGCAGTTTCGCTTCCAGCTTTTTGTAGTCGTAACCTTCCGGCAAAACCAGGTAAGTGAAGAACTCGGAAGTCATCCAGGAATTTGCTTTCGCTTCGTCCACCGAAGCCATCGAACCCAGCAAATCGAACCGGAAATGTGAATTGGAGGGAATATCCTTCATTACGCCAGTCACGCGGTATGTCTTATTCCAGTCTTTGAAAGTGACGATTTTGCCTACTGCATCCGTTTTTCCGAAGTATTTCCGGGCGGCTGTTTCAGACAAAACAAGGGTATTGGGTTCAAGTAGCGCGTTTTGGGGATTTCCCGCAACGAAAGGTAGTGTAAACACCGAGAAGAAGTTGGAATCTACAAAAGCCAGCTTTTCATCATTGTAAAGCTTGTTGTTTAGCAACACCAGCGGCTTTCCGCCTTGCCGGAGCCTTGTGGATTCGAGCACTTCCGGGTAGTCGGCCTTCAATGCGGCAGCGGTAGGAGGCATTACGTGCGATTCGTTGATAATCCCGCCCTGCATGGTGCCTTTGAATGTGGTGCGGACAATGCGGTTGGACTTCTCATGAAAACGGTCAAAACTCAGCTCATCGATCACATACAGGCTGATCAGCATGCAGGAAGCAAGGCCGATAGCCAGCCCGGCGATATTGATGGCGGAGAAGACCCGGTTACGGACAAGGTTTCGCCAGGCGATTTTGAAATAATTTTTTAACATAGAGATGGAACTGACTGAGCGTTTCTTAAAAATTCAATTTTCATGGCTAATAGACGGTACATTGTATTGCATAGTACATTGTATAAAATATATGCCAAAAATGTAATTTATTGTTTTACAACGGATTGGCTTTGTGTCGAAGAAGTCGCCCGTTCGCATTCGGACACTTTTGTACGATAACGACCGTGCTCAGAAGCCGTTCTTTGCTACATTTACGGTCGATTTCAGCGCATTATGACGGATCTTGAACATTACCTGCAAACGTATTTCGATTTCGACCAGACCGAACTGGTCAAAGTCTCTTCTTTTTTCAAACCCGAAATACTGAAAAAAGGCGACTACTACCTGAAAACCGGGAAACTTTGCAATCGATTAAGCTTTATCAAGTCGGGTTTGCTGCGTATTTACGTGGATTTGGAGGATAGGGAGGTGACGCAATGGATTTGCACGCAGGGCTATTTCGTGACCGATCTGGCAAGCCTCGTGTTCGCCACGCCCGCCCGCTGGAACATTCAGGCGCTTATCGACACCACCGTATACACCATCGAAAAACAGGACTACGACCGACTTGGTGACTACATCCCCAAATGGCCGGTTACTGAGAAGCTCTTTATCGCCCATTGCTTCACCACACTAGAAGACCGCGTGTTTTCATTCTTGTCCATGACCGCCGAGCAGCGGTATAATCTCCTTTTTGAAAGCCACCGCGATATTTTTACGCAGGTACCGCTGCAATACATCGCCTCGATGCTCGGCATGACGCCCGAAACCATCAGCCGCATCCGCCGGAAGCAGCTCAATTGA